>JAMWCO010000015.1 GCA_023818785.1 Candidatus Omnitrophota bacterium | reverse complement strand
TTTGCTATAAGGGAGGGAGGGAAAACTGTTGGTGCTGGTGCTGTAACTGAAATAATTGAATAAAAATTTGACATAAAAAATTAAAAATAGTATAATATAATTTTTTTATAAAAATGGAAAGAAAAAGGATTAGAATAAAATTGAAATCGTTTGATCATAGATTACTTGATAGGTCTGTAAAAGATATAATTGAAATTGCAAGAAGTACAGGTGTTAGAATTAATGGACCTATACCATTGCCAACTAAAAGAGAAGTTTATACAGTTTTGAGGTCTCCTCATGTAAATAAAAAAAGTAGAGAACAGTTTGAATTAAAGATTCATAAAAGATTAATAGATATAATTGAACCGACACCAAGAACAGTTGACGCATTAAGTAAGTTAAGTTTACCTGCTGGAGTTGAAGTTGAAATGAAATTAAGTTAAAGAAAAATGGGAATAGGGATTATAGGTAAAAAATTAAAAATGACACAAGTTTTTACAGAGGATGGAAGAGTTATTCCAGTAACTCTGATTGAATATATAGAAGGATATGTTGTTGATTTGAAAACATTACAAAAGGATGGATATTGTGCAATTAAAGTTGGTTTTGAAGAGGTAAATGAAAAAAAATTAACAAAACCACAACTTGGATATTTGAAAAAAAGGAATCTACCACCATTGAAAATTTTGAAGGAATTTAGAATAGAAAATGGTGAAGAAATTAAAAATTTTAAGATAGGAGATATAATTAAAATAGATATTTTTAAAGAAGGTGATTATATAGATGTTACAGGTAAGTCAATCGGTAAAGGTTTTCAAGGAGTTGTGAAAAGGCATGGATTTCATGGAGGGCCTGCAACTCATGGTTCTATGTCTCATAGAGCACCTGGTTCTATTGGCTCAACTGCTCCACAGAGAGTTTTAAAAGGAAGAAGGATGGCTGGTCATATGGGAAATAGAAAAGTTACAATTCAAAATTTGCAGATATTTAAAATTTTAAAAGATGAAAAAATACTTATGGTTAAAGGAGCAGTTCCAGGTCCATCAAACTCATATGTTTTAATAAAAAAAGCAGTAAAAAAGAGAGATAAAAATGGTTAAACTAAATATATATGATATTAAAGGGGAAATTGTTGGAGAAAAAGAGATTTCTGAAGAGATTTTAAAAAAGCAAATTAATAAAGATGTTTTATATTATTATGTAGTCAGTTATCTTGCAAATCAGCGACTTGGAACGCATTCAACAAAAACAAGAGGAGAAGTAAGTGGTGGTGGGAGGAAACCATGGAGGCAGAAAGGAACAGGAAGAGCAAGAGTAGGTTCAATAAGGAATCCTATTTGGCGTCATGGAGGAGTTGCTTTTGGTCCAAAACCAAGAGATTATTATATAAATTTACCTAAAAAGGTAAAAAGGAAAGCATTAATAGAATCAATAAGAGATAAAATTATAGAAAATAGAATAATATTTTTGAAAGCGGAAAATATTGAAACTCCAAAAACAAAAATATTTGCTAATTTCTTGAAAAAAATTGGTTTTGAAAATGAGAAGGTTCTTTTTATTTTTAAAAATCCAGATGAAAAAAAGAAATTAATTTTATCTGTTAGAAATATAAAGAATGCAAGATATAATTATTTTGATAGAATGAATGCTTATGAAATTTTAAATAGTGATAGATTGATTTTAGAGGATAATTTATATGAAAAGTTAAAAAATTTTTTAGAAGGAGGGAAAGTTGTTTGACCCATATAAAATAATTAAACATCCAATAGTTACAGAAAAGGCAACCAATTTAACAAAAGAAAATAAATATGTTTTTTGTGTAGATAAAAAGGCGAATAAACATCAAATTAAAAAAGCAATAGAGGAACTTTATAAGGTTAAAGTTGAAAAAGTGTTTGTTGTAAATGTAAGACCAAAAAAAAGAAGGTATAGATTTTACATTGAAGGATTTAAATCTGGTTATAAAAAAGCAATTGTTGAATTGAAAGAAGGAGAAAGAATTGCCATTACGTAAATTAAAACCTGTAACACCTTCGCAGAGACATACAATTTTGCAGGATTTTTCTGATATTACTAAAAAAGAACCAGAAAAATCTCTTGTTTTTGGTTTGAAAAAGAAAGGTGGAAGGAATAATACAGGAAGAATTACAGTTAGACATATAGGGAAAGGGCATAAGAGACTTTATAGAATTATTGATTTTAAAGGAAGGATTGGATATGAAGGTATTGTAAAAAGTATAGAATATGACCCAAATAGAAATGCAAGAATTGCTTTAATTACTTATACTGATGGAGTTAAAAGTTATATAGTAGCACCCTTAGGGCTTTCTGTTGGGGACAGAATAAAATGTGGAGAAGATGTAGAAATAAAAATTGGTAATAGATTACCTTTAAAGAATATACCTGAAGGGACACAGATTTATAATATAGAATTGATTCCTGGTAGAGGTGGGAAATTGGTAAGAAGTGCAGGGACATTAGCAACATTAATGGTAAAAGGAGAAAAATATGCTCAGGTTCGTTTACCATCAGGAGAAATCAGGTTGTTTGATTTAAATTGTTATGCTTCTATTGGACAGGTTAGCAATCCTGAATATAAATATATTTCTCTTGGTAAAGCAGGTAGAACAAGACATCTTGGTATAAGACCGACTGTAAGAGGCACTGCAATGAATCCTGTTGACCATCCTATGGGTGGCGGAGAAGGGCGGGGGAAAGGGCATCAATCGCAGAGCCCAACAGGTATTCCTGCAAAAGGATATAAAACAAGAAAAAAGAAAAAACCATCAGATAAACTTATATTGCAAAGAAGGAAGAAAAAATGAGGTCAAAGAAAAAAGGTCCTTATGTTGATAGGAAACTTTTTGAAAAAGTGATGAAACAAAAAGAGATTGGTAAGAAAGAAGTTATAAAGACATGGAAAAGGAGTTGTGTTATTATTCCTGAATTTGTTGGACACACATTTGCTGTTCATAATGGTAGAACATTTGTAAATGTATATGTTACTGAAAATATGGTTGGACATCGGATTGGAGAATTTGCTCCAACAAGAACTTTTAGAGGGCATGGAGCACATACTGAAAGGGCGAGAGAAAAGAAGTAAAAAGGAATATATATGGAAGTGAAAGCGAAAGCCAGATATGTTAGAATAGGGCCACAAAAATTAAGAATGATAGTTGACCTTATTAAAGATAAAAAAGTTGATGAGGCAATTGGAATTTTGAGAAATTTACCTAAGAAAGGAGCAAGGATACTTGAGAAAGTTATAAAAAGTGCAGAAAATAATGGGAAAAATAAAGGAGAAGAGATTGAATGGAAGATAAAAAATATAATCATTGATGGTGGACCTATGTTAAAAAGATATAGAGCAGCGACAATGGGAAGAGCAGTTATGATTAGAAAAAGGACTTCTCATATAACTGTAATATTAGAAGCAAAAGGACAGAAAAATGGGGCAAAAAGTTAATCCTATAGGTTTAAGGATTGGAATTGTTGAAAAGTGGCGTAGTAATTGGTTTGCTTCAAAAAAGAATTTTAAAGATTTATTGAGAGAGGATATTTTAATAAGAGATTATATAAAAAAGAGATATCCAAGGGGTACAATTTCAAAAATAGAGATAGAAAAGACAGATAAAATCAGAATAAAGATATATACACCAAGACCTGGTGTAGTTCTTGGAAGGAAAGGTTCTGAAATAAATCAATTGAGAGACGAACTTTATGAGTTATTTAAAAAACAAATAAATATTGACTGTATAGAGGTTAATCCTCCTGGAGTAAGTGCACAATTTCTCGCTGATTCAATAGTTATTCAACTTGAAAAAAGGGTTCCTCATAGACAGGCAATTAAAAAAGCTATGGATCTTGCAATGCAATCAGGAGCAAAAGGAATAAAGGTTAGAATAAGTGGAAGGATAGCAGGGGTAGAAATAGCAAGAAGTGAACAGTATATATTAGGTAAAGTTCCTCTTCATACTTTAAGAGCCAAGATTGATTATGCAACAAGCACTGCTTTTACAAGGAGTGGAACTGTTGGGGTTAAAATATGGGTTTACCTTGAAGAAGTTTTAAAAGAGGGAGGTAAAAATGCCATTAATGCCTAAGAGAATTAAATATAGGAAGATGCAGAAAGGTAGAATGAAAGGGGAAGCAACAAGAGGTAATAAACTTTTTTATGGAGAATATGGTTTGAAAGTTCTTGAACCAGGATGGATAACTGCATCTCAGATTGAAGCAGCAAGGATTGCAATAACTCATTTTTTAAAATCAAAAGGTAAATTATGGGTAAGGATTTTTCCTGATAAACCAATAACTAAAAAACCTGCTGAAAGTAGAATGGGAAAAGGGAAAGGAGATGTTGTAGGATGGGTATCTGTGGTATTACCTGGAAGAATAATTTTTGAAATTGCAGGTGTTCCAGAAGAACTTGCAAAAGAGGCTTTGAGGAGAGCATCTTATAAAATTCCATACAAGTCAAAAATAATCACAAGAACAATAAGTTAAGAAATTTATTAGAATTAAAATTCATGGTATAATATAATTTTGTGTTTTAAAATGAAAAGAGAAGAAATTAAAAAGTGGAGAGAGAGTTCAAAAGGAGAAATTGAGAATAAAATTTTTGAATTGAAAAAACAACTTTATGAAATGAATCAGCAGTTAATTTTAGGACAACTAAAGAATTATTCACAGATTAAAGAAATAAAAAAGGATATAGCAAGACTTAAAACAATATTAAAAGAAAAAGAAATTGGAGTGAAAAAATGAGCAAAAATAGGATAGAAAAAATAGGTATGGTTGTCAGTGATAAAATGAATAAGACAAGAATTGTGCAAGTAGAATTTTTAACACAACATCCTCTTTATAAAAAAATAATAAGAAAGAGAAGAAAATTTATGGCTCATGACGAAAACAATATTTCAAAGATTGGTGATTTAGTTAGAATTATTCAGATAAAACCATTAAGTAGAAATAAAAGGTGGAAAATTATTGAAATAATTGGCAAAAAAGGAGATATAAGTGATACAACTTCGGTCAATGCTTCAAGTATCTGATAATACAGGAGCAAAGAAAATAATGGTGATTGGATTTATTGGAAGTTCTAAAAAAAGATATGCACATGTTGGAGATATTGTTGTCTGCAGTGTTAAAGATGCTATTCCAGATGGTATTGTAAAAAAGAAAGAAAAAGTTAAAGCAGTGGTTGTAAGGACTAAAAAAGAAATAAGAAGGAGTGATGGTTCCATATTGAGGTTTGATCATAACTGTGCAGTTATAATTGATAATGAAGGGAATCCAAGAGGGACAAGAGTTTTTGGTCCTGTTCCGAAAGAATTAAGAGATAAAAATTTTACAAAAATAATTTCTCTTGCACCAGAGGTAATATAAATGAAATATAAATTAAAAAAAGGAGATATTGTTCAAGTTATAAAAGGTAAGGATAGAGGGAAAAAAGGTAGAATTATTAAAGTTTTTGATGAAGAAGGGAAAGTTCTTGTTGAAGGAATAAATTTTGTTAAAAAGCATACAAGACCAAAAGCAGTTGATAGACAAGGTGGAATAATTAGAATAGAAAAACCTATTTCAATAAGTAATGTTAATTTTTTCTGTTTAAAATGTAGTAAACCAACAAAACTTGGAATAAAATTTATTGAAGATGGCAGTAAAGTGAGATATTGCAAAAAATGTAAAGAAATTGTTGAGGAAAAGTAAAATGGAAGAACCAAGATTAAAGAGAATTTATAAAGAAAATGTTATACCAAAATTAATGGAGAAATTTCATTATAAAAACAAATTACAGGTTCCTAAGATTTTAAAAATTATTCTTAATATGGGTATAGGGAAAGATAATAAAGATTCAAAAGCAATAGAAGCAGCACAAAGAGAATTAACTTTAATTGCTGGTCAGAAAGCAGTTTTAACTAAAGCAAAAAAATCAATAGCAGGATTTAATGTAAGAAAAGGGAATATTGTTGGAGTTATGGTTACTTTAAGGGGCAATAGAATGTATGAGTTTCTTGATAGGTTGATAACTGTGGCTTTACCGAGAGTGAGAGATTTTAATGGGTTACCTAATAGTTCTACAGATGGTAGGTCTTCTTATACTATAGGGATAAAAGAACATATTATATTTCCTGAAGTAGATTATAATACAATTTATAAAGTTCAAGGTATGAATGTTACAATTGTTACTTCTGCAAAAAGACCAGAAGAGACAGTTGCTTTATTAAGAGAGATTGGGTTGCCGATAAGGGAGGAATAAAAAGTGGCAAGAAAATGTTTTTTTGAGAAGATGAAAAAGGAGCCAAAATTTAAAGTGAGAAAAAGAAATAGATGTTGGAGATGTGGAAGGTCAAGAGGTTATTATAGAAAATTTGGTATATGTAGGATATGTTTTAGAGAACTTGCGGGTAAAGGAGAAATACCTGGAGTAAAGAAAGCGAGTTGGTAAAGGAGGAATTTATGACAATGACTGACCCTATTGCTGATATGTTAACAAGGATAAGAAATGCAAATGCAGTTTTTAAACCATATGTTGATATACCTTTTAGCAAATTTAAGATAAAAATTCTTGATGTTCTTAAAGAAGAAAAATATATTAAAGAATATCAGGTGATTGAAGAAAATAATAAAAAATTTATTAGAGTTCATTTAATTTATTTTGGAGAGAAAAAGGCAATAACAGAAATTAAAAGAATGAGTACTCCCAACAGAAAGATTTATGTTTCTAAGGATAAAATTCCTATTGTAAAAGAAAGTTATGGAATTGCAGTTCTCACAACTCCAAAAGGAGTTATGAGTAATAAAAAAGCAAAAGAAATTGGAGTAGGTGGAGAAGTACTTTTTTATATATGGTAAAAGGATTTTAAAATGGCAAGATTAGGTAAAAAACCAATTGAAATTCTTGAAGGAGTAAATGTGAGAATAGAAAATGGGAAGATTTTTGTTGGAAGTAAAAAAGGGGAACTTTCACAGGATATATTTCCAAATTTAAGTGTAGTAGTTGAAAATAAAAAGATATTTGTTAAAAATGAGGTTGACCCAAAGAATAAAAAATTGTATAGAAAAACAAATGCAATGTGGGGTTTATTAAGGAGTTTAATTTTTAATATGGTTAAAGGAGTAACAGAAGGTTATGAGAAAATTCTTGAAATTCATGGAGTTGGATATAAAGGAGAAGTCAAAGGTAATAAACTTATTCTTTCTCTTGGTTTTACTCATCCAGTGGAAGTGGAAATACCAAATGATATACAAGTTGAAGTTAATAAAAATACAATAATATTTGTTAGAGGGATAGATAAACAAAAGGTAGGGGAATTTGCAGCAAAAATAAGAAGAATTTATCCACCAGATGTTTATAAAGGAAAAGGGATAAGATATAGAGGAGAATATGTGAGACAGAAACCAACAAAAGTTGGTGTAGGGGCAGCAAAATGAGAAAGACAAAACAAGAAAAGAGAAGGGGAAGACATTTAAGGATAAGGAAAAAAATAAAAGGGACTGGTGAAAGACCTCGTTTATGTATTTTTAGAAGTAATAAACATATATATGCTTCTTTAATAGATAATACTTGTACACCTAATAAAGTTATTACATCTATTTCAAGTTTATCTGGTGAATTTAAAAAACTTGCTACTGATAAAAGTATTCATGGGGGGAATCTAAAAGGAGCAGAGATAGTTGGAAAACTTATTGCAGAGAAAGCAAAATCACTTGGAATAGAAAAGGTTGTTTTTGATAGAGGTGGTTATAAATATACAGGAAGAGTTAAAGTTTTAGCAGATTCTGCAAGAAAAGGAGGTTTAAAATTTTAGAAAAAGAAAATTTACAAGTAGAAACTGAAGAAAGACAGGTTGTAATTGAAATAAAAAGAGTTACAAAAGTTACAAAAGGTGGTAAAAATTTAAGTTTCAGAGCCATTGTTGTTGTTGGAGATGGAAAAGGTAAAGGTGGTTTTGGTGTTGGGAAAGCAAATGAAGTTCCAGAAGCAATAAGAAAAGCAATTGAACAGGCAAGAAAAAATATGATAAATGTTCCATTAAAAGAAACAACAATTCCTCATAGTGTTGAGAGTAAGTTTGGACCTTCAAGAGTAATTCTAAAACCTGCGTCAAAAGGGCATGGTATGGTTGCTGGAAGAACAATGAGAGCATTTTTTGATGTATGTGGAGTAAAGGATATTACATGTAAATGTCTTGGTTCAACAAATCCAATAAATGTTCTATATGCAACTATTAAAGCATTAAATAAAATTAAAGTTAAAAGGGAAGAAAATGAAATTGAATCAGTTAAAACCGCCTAAGGGAGCAAAATATAAAGATAAACGGCTTGGCAGAGGAGATTCTTCAGGACATGGAGGAACATCTACCCGTGGACATAAAGGACATAAAGCAAGGAGTGGTTATAGATTATCTTTTAATTTTGAAGGTGGACAAATGCCATTAGTTAGAAGAATACCAAAAAGAGGTTTTATTCATTTAAAAAAATATAAAGTTGAAATAGTAAATTTAAATCAAATAGAAAAGAAATTTAATGAAACAGAGGAAGTAAATATAGAAAAATTAAAAGAGAAAGGAATTATTAAAAAAGGTGAATTTGTTAAAATACTTGGAGAAGGGAATTTAACTAAAAAACTAAATATTTATGCACATCACTTTTCAAAAAAAGCAAAAGAAAAAATAGAGAAAGTTGGTGGTAAAATTAATATAATAGAGAAGAAATAAAAATGTTTGAGGCATTCAAAGATACATTTAAAATACCAGATTTAAAAAGAAGAATTGGGATTACAATTTTACTTTTGACTGTTTATAGATTTGGTTGTTATATTCCAGTTCCTGGAATTAATGGAAAAGAACTTTCAAAAATATTTGAAAGTTCTGCAAGTACTCTTTTTTCTCTTGCAGACCTTTTCTCTGGAGGAGCATTAAGTCAGGCAACAATTTTTGCTCTTGGTATTATGCCATATATAAGTGTTTCTATTGTTCTTGAATTACTTGCTTCAGTTGTTCCATATTTTGAAAATATGTTAAAAAGCGGTGTTGAAGGAAGAAAAAAACTAACTCAATTAACAAGATTTGGAACAGTTGGACTATGTATTTTTCAGGGATTTGCTATAAGTATATTTCTTGAAAATCCAGAACATTTTGGAGGTATTGTAATAGTTGCAAATCCAGGATGGTTATTCAGATTAATATCTACATTAACAATGACAGCAGGAACAATCTTTCTAATGTATCTTGGAGAGCAGATTACAGAGAAAGGGGTTGGTAATGGAATTTCTTTAATAATTACAGTAAGTATTATTTCAAGAATGCCTGTTGCTTTTCACAGGATGGCAGGACTTGTTGCTTCTGGTGAAATAAATTTATTTGTTGTTATAATACTTTGTGCTTTAATCTTTTTTGTTGTTGCTGCTGCAATCCTTATTAATGAAAGTGAAAGGAGAATACCTGTTCAATATGCGAAAAGAATCATAGGGAAAAAAGTATATGGAGGCCAATCAACATATTTACCTATAAAATTGAATCAAGGAGGAGTAATACCTTTAATTTTTGCAATAGCGATTTTAACTTTTCCAGCAACTGTGCTTTCTTTTGGACAGAATAAATTTTTGATTAAACTTTCAACAATTATGAATCCTTCCCAACCATTTGGTATGTTTTTATATGCATTACTCACAATATTCTTTTGTTATTTCTATGCAGGGATAATTTTTAATCCAGATAATATTGCAGAGGACTTACAGAAATATGGTGGTTTCATACAAGGGATAAGACCTGGGAAATCAACTGCTTTATACCTTGAAAAAGTTTTAAATAGATTGACTTTACCTGGTTCTTTAATGCTTGTAGGTATTGCAATTTTCCCTTATATATTAATGCATATTTATAGAAAAATTCCATATATTGTAGCAAGTATTTTTGGAGGGATTGGATTATTAATTGTTGTTTCAGTTCTTATAGAGACAATTAGACAGATTGAAGCACATTTACTTTTAAGACATTATCAAGGATTTATTAAAAAAACAAAATTAAAATGAAGAAAATATTTATTTTACTTGGACCACCTGGGGCAGGGAAAGGTACAGTTGGTGAAAGATTAGGGGAAATATTTAATTTACCTTTAATTTCAACAGGTGATTTACTTAGAGAAAATGTAAAAAATAAAACAGATTTAGGTATAAAGGCAAAAGAGTTTATGGATAAAGGTCAACTTGTTCCTGATGAAATAGTTGTTTCAATTCTTTTAAAAAGAATAAAAGAGAAAGATTGTGAATATGGTTTTATACTTGATGGCTTCCCAAGGAATATAAATCAGGCAGAGATACTTGAAAAATTTGTGACCATTGATAAAATGAAAGTTATCTATTTAAAAGCAGATGATGAATTTCTTATAAATAGACTTTCAAATAGAAGGATATGTGAAAGATGTGGTACAATATATCACTTAATAAATTTGCCTCCAAAGGTAGATGGGATATGTGATAAATGTGGTGGAAAACTTATTCAAAGAGATGATGATAAAGAAGAAGTTATTAGAGAGAGATTATCTATTTATCATAATTTAACATCTCCTTTACTTGATTATTATAAGAGAAAGAAAATCTTATTTACTGTTCGCGGGGATGGGAAACTTGAAGATACAATTGGAAAGATTATAGAAATAGATAGGAATAATGGATAAGAAAGGAATTGATATGGTAAGAACAGCATGCAAAAAGGCAAGAGAAATAATTGAAGAATTAAAAGAATATCTTGTAGATGGAATTTCAACCTTTGAGATTGAATTAAAAAGTATTGAACTTATGAAAGAAAAAAAAGTTATTTCTGCATTTAAAGGTTATAGAGGTTATCCTGCCAATATCTGTATTTCTGTTAATTATGAAGTTGTCCATGGAATCCCAAAGAAAGGTAAAATATTAAAAGAAGGAGATATTGTTAGTTTAGATGTAGGAGTTAAATATAATGGATATTATGGTGATTGTGCTGATACTTTCCCTGTAGGAAAAATTGAGGTAAAATATAAAAAATTAATAGAAGTTTCAAGAAAAGCATTTGAAAAAGCAATACAGGAAGTTTACCCTGGTTCAAAAACTGGTAATATAGGATATGTAATAGAAAATTATGCTAAGAAATATGGTTTTTCTGTAATAAAAGATTTTGCAGGTCATGGAATAGGAGAAAATTTACACCAGGAACCTGAAATACCAAATTTTGGAAAGAAAGGAGAAGGAAGTATTTTATTAGAAAATCAAATTATTGCAATAGAACCGATGATAGCAGAAGGAGTAGGAGAGACAGAACTTCTTAATGATGGATGGACAGCAGTGACAAAAGATAGAAAGTATGCAGCACATTATGAGAATTGTGTTCTTATAAAAAAAGATGGAATAGAGGTATTAAGTTAAAATGGTAAAAGAAGAAAAAATCAAATTTGAAGGCATTATAAAGAAAGTTTTACCAGCAACAAATTTTGAGGTAGAACTTAACAATGGCCATACAGTTATTGCACATTTATGTGGGAAAATGAGGATGAATTATATAAAAATTGTTCCAGGGGATAAAGTTATTGTTGAAATTTCTCCATACGATTTGAAAAGGGGTAGAATTATTAAACGTATTTAAAAAAGGAGAAAAAATGAAAGTTAGAGCATCTGTGAAGAAAATATGTCCAAAGTGTAAAATAATAAAAAGGAAAGGAATAGTTAGGGTTATATGTAATAATCCTCAGGATGGACCAAAACATAAACAAAGACAAGGATAAGGAGGTAAAATGGCAAGAATTCTTGGAGTTGAGGTACCAGATAATAAAAAAGTAAAAATAGCATTAACATATATTTATGGTATAGGAGATTCAAGAGCAAAAGATATTATTGAAAATACTGGAATTGATGGAGAAAAAAGAATAAAAGAATTAACAGAGGAAGAACTTGGTAAAATAACTTCATTTATACAAAGGAATTATAAAATAGAGGGTGATTTAAGACAGGAAATTACACAAAATATAAAAAGATTGATAGATATAGAATGTTATAAAGGTATCAGACATAAATTATCTTTACCTGTTAGAGGGCAGAGAACAAGGTCAAATGCAAGAACAAGAAAAGGGCCAAGAAGAACTGTTGGGGTTATAAGGGATAAAGCAGCAAGAAAGGCATTAAAACAACAAAGAGAAGAAAAATAAGGAGGTAAAAAGTGGCAAGAAAATATGTTAAAAAAAGAAAAAAGAAAATAAGTGTTTTAAAAGGTATTGCTCATATTAAAGCAACTTTTAACAATACAATAATAACAATTACGGACCAACAGGGAAATGTTTTACTATGGACAAGTGCTGGAACTTCTGGATTTAAAGGAACAAGGAAAGGGACGCCATTTGCTGCACAACTTGCTGCAGAAAGTGTTGCAAAAAAAGCACAGACATTATTTAGTATGAAAGAAGTTGATGTTAAAGTGAAAGGTCCTGGTCCTGGTAGAGAAACAGCAATAAGGGCTTTACAGGCTGCGGGATTGAATGTAGTTTCTATTAAAGATGTAACTCCTATTCCTCATAATGGATGTAGGCCACCGAAAAGAAGAAGAGTATAAAAGGAGGTAAATAAATGGCAAAATATAGGAAACCATTATGTAAAATATGTAGAAAATATGGAATAAAACTTTACTTAAAAGGTAGAAGATGTGAGAGTGATAAGTGTGCAGTAGACCCAAGGAAAGGTAAGATAAGATTAATTAAACCTAAAAAACTTTCAGAATATGGAATGCAGTTAAGGGAGAAAAATAAAGTTAAAATTTATTATGGTGTTTTAGAAAGACAATTTAAAAGATACTTCGAAGTTGCTAAAAAACATAAGGGAGTGACAGGAGAAATACTTCTTCAATTACTTGAAAGGCGGCTTGATAATGTTATTTATAGAGCAAATTGGGTATACTCAAGAAAGATGGCAAAACAGGTTATAAACCATGGAAATATTTTAGTAAATAATAGAAAGAATGATAGGCCAGGATATTTAGTGGGAGAAGGAGATATTATTCAGATAAAACCTAATAGTAGATATATTAAAATTGTGAAAGAATGTATTGAAGAATATAAAACAAAAGCAAGACCTTTATGGTTTAAAGTTGATGATGAAAATTTAAAAATAGAGATTTTAAGAAAACCTACAAGAGAAGAAGTATCAATTCCTGTGGAGGAACAATTAATTGTTAACCTTTATTCAAAATAAATAGAGAGGTGAAAAATGAAGGAATTTATTTATCCAAATAAGTTTATATGGGAAAAAGAGACATATAGAAATAATTATGGGAAGTTAATAATAGAACCACTTGAGAGAGGTTATGGTGTTACAATTGGTAATGCATTAAGGAGAGTTTTACTCTCTTCTATTCCTGGGATAGCAATTACAGGTTTAAGAATAGATGGTGTTTTACATGAATTTTCAACTTTGGAAGGGATGAAAGAAGACATTGTTGAGGTTGTTTTAAATATAAAACAGATTGCTTTAAAACCTATAACAAGTGAATATCCAAGAACAGTAAGGGTAGAAATAAAGGATAAAGAAGAAATATGTGGAGGTGATTTAATAAATGATAGTTCAGTTGAGGTGATAAACAAAGACCTTCATATTGCAACAATTGACCCATCTAAAACATACATATTTGAGTTAGATATTACAAAGGGTTTTGGGTATTTACCTGTTGAAAAAATGAAACTTATGTTTAAAGATATTCCTCAAGGGACCATTTTGATAGATGGTTTATATTCTCCTGTTAGAAAAGTTACATTCTATGTTGAAAATACAAGAGTTGAACAATTTGTTGATTATGAGAAACTTATACTTGAAATATGGACAACAGGAGCAGTAACACCACAGGAGAGTGTAAATTATGCTTGTGATTTACTTGGGAAAGAATTTGAACTTATAAAAAGAGTCCAGAAATTGGAAGAAGAAGTAGAATTAGTTCAAAGCCAAGAAATTAAAAAAGATGAACTTGATATGCCTATAACAGATTTAAAACTTTCAACGAGAATAACGAATGCACTTGTTTCAAGAAACATAAATACATTAAGAGATCTCTTGAATACACCAAAAGAAAGATTGGAAGAGATGAAAAATCTTGGTAAAAAATCAATTGAAGAATTAGAAAAGGTTCTTTCTAAAAGAGGTTACAAACTTTTGACATTTGCTGAACTTTCAGAAAAAACCAAGGAGAAAAAATGAGGCATAAGAAAGATATTAAGAAATTAAGCAGAAATAAATCCCATAGAAAAGCACTAATAAGAAATATGGCAATAAGTTTTTTCCAAAATCAAAAAATTATAACAACTTCTGCAAAAGCAAAACAATTAACAAGATTTGTAGAAAAATTGATAACTCTTGCTAAGAAAGGAACATTATCTGATTATAGAAGAATAAACCAATTTATCAATCATCCAGAGACAGTAAAAAAAATAATAGACCTTTCAAAAAGATTTACTGATAAAAATGGTGGTTATACTCAGATTATAAAAGTTGGCTTTAGAAGAGGGGATGGTGCGGAAAAAGTAATTTTAAAACTTTTATAAAAAATGAAAAACAATAACCTTAAAATTCTTGATTTAATAGATAAAAATAAGAATATTTATGAAGTTATAATTGAAATTTCAAAGAGAGGACATGAGTTGATTAAAGGTGCATTACCTATGGTTGAAATAAAAAAGAATGAGAACTTAATCCAACTTGCAATAGAAGAGTATTTGAAGAAGGTGAAAAATGAATGACCTTTTTACTCTCTTAAAGTTAATGAAAGAAAAGGATGCTTCTGATTTGCATTTAAAATTTGGGAGAAAACCAATTTTAAGAATTAAGGGAGAATTATTTGAAGTTAATGAATGGGATGGTATTTTAAATAAAGAAGACCTTTTTAAAATTTTGGAAATAATTATGCCAGAAGATGAAAGGAAAAATTTTAAAGAAGAAAAAGAATCTGATTTTGCTTTTGATAATCCAGAAGTTGGTAGATATAGAGTTAATGCTTTTTGGCAGAGAGGATATCCTGGTATTGTATTAAGAAGAATAAAAGATAGAATTCCAACAATAGAAGAACTAAATTTACCAGTTGTTTTAAAAAAGATTGCATTATTTCACGATGGTCTTATATTAGTTACAGGACCTACAGGATGTGGAAAATCAACAACTCTTGCAGCAATGATAGAAATAATAAATAGTGAAAAAGTTAAACATATTGTAACGATTGAAGACCCAATTGAATATTTATACACAGATAAAAAATCAATTATTAATCAAAGAGAAGTAGGAATTGATACACTTTCTTTTTCCTCTGCATTAAAACATGTTTTAAGGGAAGACCCTGATGTAATATTAATAGGAGAATTGAGGGATGTGGACACATTTCAGGCAGCGATTAGTGCTTGTGAAACAGGTCATCTTGTTTTTTCAACATTACATACAATAGATACAATAACAACAATTACAAGAATACTTGATTTTTTCCCTTCAAGTCAACATGAACAGGTTAGGAAAATTCTTGGATATCATTTAAGAGCAACAATATGTCAGAAACTTGTGCCAAGAAGAGATAATTCAGGACTTGTCCCTGTTTGTGAAATTATGATAGTTACACCTGTAATTTCAAAACTGATTCAGGATAATAAAATAAATAAAATATATTCAGCAATGGCATCCGATAAAGAAGAAGGAATGCTAACATTTAATAAGCATCTTGTACAGTTAATTCAGAATGATATAATAACTCAAGAAGTTGGTTTTTCTGTTTCTCCATCTCCACATACCCTTGAGATGAATTTGAGAGGCATATATCTTGATGAAGAAACAAAAATTATTGGAGAATAGATATTATTGGGTAATTTCTTTTTCTATTATAATCCATTTAATCCTAAAAGAAAAAGTTGTTTTTGCAATTGTTAAAATTTAGTATATAATTACTATATCAAGGAGAAAAATGGTAAAGTTAGAAGATGTTCTTAAAAAGTTTCCAGTTGAGTTAAAAGATGCTGTTATTTCATTTTATGATTTTTTAAGAGAAGAATATGTTATAAAAAGGGAAGAGTTTGAAGAATTAAAAAATGTTGTTAAATCACTTATTATTGCTCAAGAAAAGACAGAAGAAAGAATAGGTGAATTAGCACAGGCACAGAAGAAAACAGAGGAGAGAATAAGCCAATTAACAGAAAGGGTAGACCAACTGACTATAAGATTAGACCAATTAACAGAAAGGGTAGACCAATTAGCACAG
>JAMWCO010000166.1 GCA_023818785.1 Candidatus Omnitrophota bacterium | reverse complement strand
GAAATGCGGTCTTTTTCTGTTCTTAAAGGAGGAGAAACCTTTGCATTTGGATTATAACCAATTACTGCATTTTCTGTTAAAGTTAAATGATGGGTTGTTACTTCACATGTAATATTTTTCAATTCTTCTTTAGCCCTTCTTACTGATTCAACAGAACCTTCTGTTGTTAAATGGGCAATATGTAATAGCCCTCCTGTTAATTTTGCAAGTTTTATATCTCTTTCAACCATAATTTCCTCTGCCTCCTTAGGTATTCCAGGAAGACCAAGTTTTGTTGAAATAAATCCTTCATTCATAACACCATTTTTAGATAAATTTTGGTCTTCTGAATGAGAAATAATAACTTTTTTATGGATAAGTGTATATTCAAGAGCACGTCTCATAACATTACTATCCATAACACAATTACCATCATCTGAAAAAGCAACTACATTTTCTTCTATCATTTCAAAATATAGTGCAAGTTCTTTCCCTTCCCTACCTTTTGTTATTGTTCCTATTGGTAAAACTTCACAAAATCCATTTTTACCTTTTTCATAAACAAATCTTATACTTACTTTATTATCTAAAGGAGGAACTGTATTGGGCATACAACATATAGTTGTAAATCCACCACTTGCAGCAGATAAACTTCCAGTATAAATTGTTTCTTCGTCTTCTCTTCCTGGTTCTCTTAAATGGCAGTGTAAATCAATAAATCCAGGACAAACAATTTTGTTTTTACAATCAATTACTTTATAATTTTTTGAAGGTATATTTTTACTTATTTTTTTAACAATTCCATCTTCAATTAAAATATCAAAATTACCTTCTTTTTTTGTCTTTGGTTCTATAAGGTAACCATTTTTAAGTATAATCCTCATTTCCAGTAATTATATTTTTAAAAAAATTTTTGTCAACAAAATCTCATTTAGCAGATTTTATATTAAATTTTTTACTTTTTATCTCATAAATTTTATTATATGGTGGCAAACTATATTTAGAACTTATAAAATAAAGTTTAATTGCCATATCTTTCTCTCCAAATGCTTCCCACATCATTCCCTCTTCAAAATATATTTGCCAGTTTGTTGGATTATTCTTCTGTCCTTCTCTATATGTTTTTACTGCTTGGTTCAATTTTTCTTTATATGGAAGTTTTTGAGAATACAAAAATTTTGCTTCTGACCATTGTAACCATGCTTTTAAAATATAAGATTCAGGGTCTTTTGGTTGAATAAATGAAATGAAGGAAAGATATTCAATTGCTCTATCATAATCTCCACAGTGAAATGCCTGGTCAACTTTTATCCAAAGATAAGGAGTAATTAGATGAAAAAAACCTAAACAAAAAAAAGGGAAAATTACAAATACTAAAATTATAAAAATTTTCCTTTTCATTTTTCCTTTTGCGCTTGCCGGGAGTTGAACCCGGATTCTCTGGCTCCGGAGGCCAGCGCTTTTTCCAATTAAGCCACAAGCGCTTTATTTTAATTTTACCTTAAATTCTGAAATAAGAAAAGTCTTGGCAAGATATATATTTTTGAATAATTGAATCTCTAATTATGTTAGAAATTTACTTCTTTATTTCTTTTATTTCATCTTTTATAAAGGCAATTCTCCTACATTTTGGACAAATAACTTTAAGAATGTCCTGTCTATTTATTGGTGGAACAAACTTTTCTTCATATTCAGTTGGTATTTTTAAATTTTTTATCAATTCTGTTAAAATTATGGGTTGGCTAAATGCAAGATTTCCAAGTTTATCATATATGAATTTTATATGTTTTTCTGTTCCAATAATTTCTCCACAGGCAATACAAATAATTAAATTATGTTCTACTTTACTTTTTATTATATCTTGTTCTTTTAAATAGGAGACATCAAATTGGTTTGTAAGTTTTATCCCTTCTTTAGTTATACAATTCCTCTCACATTCTCCACAGAATATACATCTATCTGGATTATGTATAAGAATCCTTTTTTTGTTTTCTATATCATCTATCATATCAATTGCTTTTGAAGGACAAACAAAAAAACATCCTCCACATCCAACACATTTTTCTTCATTATATTGAGGTTTGCCTCTAAATTTTGGAAATGGTTTATGTTCTTTATAAGGAAATTTTGTTGTATATGGTTTTGAAAATAAACTTGTTATTGCTTCCTTTAATTCTCTTATTTTTGGCTTTCTCATTTTTCCTCTTCCTTTAGTTTATTAACAACACTCTTCTCCCAAAGATTTATTCCTGCTTTTATACTTGCTCTTGATAATGCATGTGCTGCTGTTGGAGCAGTTATTAAAATAAAAATTGCACATAAAAAACCTTTTAAAGAAGAGTTTAAAGGTCCATTTATTATCATTCCTAAAAGTGTAAGACATGTTCCAAGAGTTACACATTTTGTTGATGCCTGTAATCTATTATAAATATCTGGTAGTCGCACAAGTCCAATACATCCAAATAAATTGAAAAGTCCTCCAATAAACATAAAAATTAAACTTATTATCTCTCTCATTTTTCACCTCATTCATCAAATCCTTTACCTTCAAGAAACTTACTAACAGCAAGTGTACCAATAAAACTCAATAATGCCCAGGATAAAGCAATATTCATATAAAAATCAACTTTTGTTAAATAAGTTATTATGGTACAGAAATTAACTACTATAATGCCAAGTATATCAATACCAACAACTCTATCACCTGGACTTGGTCCTTTTGAAATTCTGTATAAACATAGAAAACTACATATTAATAAAAAAATAAAAAGTATTGTAATCATTCAAATATCCTTTCTAAAATTTTTTCAAATTTTCTCACTATCATTTCTGTTGCTTTTTCAATATCATCTGTTTTTACATAAATCCAGTGAATATACAAATAACCATTTGGGTCAATTTCAACGCTCATTGTTCCTGGAGTTAAAGTTATTGAATTTGCAAGAAGAGTCAATCCACTTTTACTTC
>JAMWCO010000165.1 GCA_023818785.1 Candidatus Omnitrophota bacterium | reverse complement strand
CAACAAATTTCCGAACCCGGTTCGGTGGAAAGGAGTGCTTTTTCTCTTATTCTACAACTTGGACATTTACCACAGGGCTTTCTTTTATTCTGATAACATGACCAAGTTAAAGATAAATCAAGTCCATAATTTATTGCTTTTTTTATTATTTCTTTTTTTGATAGATTTATAACAGGAGTAATTATTTTTATCTTTTTTTTAGATACTGTTTTTTTTGTTGCAACATCTATAAGTTTTTGAAATCTCTTAATATAAATAGGTCTACAATCAGGATATCCAGAAAAATCAATACAATTAATTCCTATAAAAATTGCATCTCCATTTATACTTTCTGCATATCCAAGAGCAATTGAGATAAATATTGTATTTCTTGCAGGAACATAAGTGATTGGAATTCCTCTAACCTTTCTTTCTGGTATCTTTATATCCTTTCTTGTTAAGGCAGATTTTAAAAATGATAGATTAACTTTTACTATTAAATGTTCTTCTGCATTTAGAAATTTTGCTATTTTTTTTGCTGATTCAATCTCTTTTCTTGCCTTTTGTCCATAATCAATTGTTAAACAATAAATCTTATAACCTATTTTTTTTGCAATATAAGAAGTTAGAAAACTATCAATACCACCTGATAAAAGACAGACTGCTTTTTTCATCTTTTAAATCCTAAATATATTGACTCATACCTTTTTATCATTTCTTCCAGGGAATACCATTTTTTTATTTTTTCTCTACTTTTTTCTCCAATCTTTTCTCTCAAATTTTCATCTTCTATTAATAATATAATCTTTTCAGCAATTCTTCTATAATCATTTTTTTCAACTATAAAACCATCTACTCCATTTTCTATAATATAACTTACATCACCAACATTTGTCGCAATAGAAGGAATGCCATATCCCATAGATTCAAGTAAACTTAAAGGACAACCTTCCCATAAAGATGAAAGAACAAAAATATCAAAAATCTTAAGATAATCATAAACATTCTCTACATAACCAGTTAAAACAAAATAATCTTTAAGTTTTTTCTTTTCAATAATTTTTAAAATTTCTTCCTTTAACTTACCTTCTCCAACTATATAAAATTTAACATTTTTATATTTTTTTATTACAATTTCACTTGCTTTTATCAAATTAAAATATCCTTTTGCTCTTCTTAAATTTCCTATACTTCCAATAACTATATAATCTTTTTTTATTTTCTCAAATCTTTCAGGTAATTCTATACCATTTGGTATTACAATTATTTTATTCCTTTTTATTTTACCTTTTTTAATCAAAACTTCTCTTCCTGAATATGAATTTGAAATATATAAATCAACAAAATTTTTAGTCATTCTTTCAATTAACCAGTGATACCATTTTCTCCAATCATCTGTACTTCTCTGAGACGAAATTAAAAAGTTTATCTTTAAAATTCTTCCATATATTCTTCCAATAATATTTGAAACAAACAAAAATGATTGAAGTATATCTAATTTTTCTTTTCTCAAATATAAAAAAAGTTTTATGAATGAAATTGGATTTTTTTTAAAATTTAAGATATAGACATTATAATTTTCTTTCTTCAATATTTCTGTAAATCTTCCTTCTCCTTTTATACAGAAAAAAATAAAATCAAATAAATTTTTATCAACATTTCTTATAAGTGTTAATATCATTTTTTCTGTTCCACCAATTTCAGAACTTCCTATTAAATATCCAATCTTTATTTTATTTTCCATATATTGGCTCAAGTGATTGACTTTTTATTTTTCTTTTTATCTTCTCATAAGCAATAATTCCATTTAAAGATGCTCTTGGATATAATAAAAAATCTATTTTCTTAATCTTTTCTACATTTATAAATTCTTTTAAACTTAAAACACCTGGTCCAATTAAAAAATATTCATCTTTTTTAATGATAGAGATAAGTTGATTAATTCCAATTTTTTTTATTTTGAATGATTTTTTATAATTAAATCTTCCTTTAAATTCAGAAAAATAAAATTTATCTTTAACAAATGGAACTATACAGAGAAATTTATCTTTCAAATCTTTAATTGAATAAAAAAGTGATTCAAATAGATTTACACAATAAATTTTATCCTTATTACCTAAAACAAGACCTTTTGCAAATGATATTCCAAGACGAATTCCAGTCCAAGACCCAGGGCCATTTGAAACAATTATATAATCAAAATCATCATAAATAATATCAAGTTTTTCAACAATTTCTCCCGCTATATCAGAACTTTCAAAAAATACTTCTTTTTTTATAAATTTATCCTCTAAAAATGCAATACTTCCAAATTTTGTTGTTGTTTCAATAGATATGATTTTCATTTTAAAATTATACATTAAAGAAATAAAAAATAAAAGTATGATAAAATATAAAAAATGAAGAAAAAAATTATCATTCTTTCTTTAACTGCTTTATTTGTCTATATAAACTCAATCTTCAATCCTTTTATTTTTGATGATTATTCTTTAATTGTTGAAAATCCACTTATTAAAAATTTTAAATTTTTTAAAGAATATTTTACAAAAAATTTATATGAAGTAAGTAGAGATATATCTGGATTTTATAGACCATTACAGACAATTTCTTATTTTATTATTTACAAACTTTTTAAATTAAATCCAATACCTTATCATCTTTTAAATATCTTTTTACATATAGGTTGCTCAATCTTAATTTTTATTTTACTTAAAGAGATTTATGAAGAAAAAATATCATTTTTAGTTTCTTTATTATGGTCAATACATCCAATAAATACAGAAAGTATAACATATATATCAGGGACAGCAGACCCTTTATTTCTATTTTTTGGTTTACTTGGCATTTATCTTTATAATCTTAATAAATTTCCTTTATCATTGCTCTGCTTCATTCTTTCTTTAATTTCAAAAGAGACAGGTATTTTAATTTTGCCTTTATTTTTCTTATATCAATACTCAACAAATAATT
>JAMWCO010000014.1 GCA_023818785.1 Candidatus Omnitrophota bacterium | reverse complement strand
CATATTCTGGAGCAAGTTCATCTCCTTCTTTTAATATACCCTCTTTAATCTTTTCTCTAATTATATTTGCAATCTGAATATATAATGGAACTGAACTTTCTGAATCAATCTTATTTTTTATCCATATCTCTATTTTTTCCATTTTATATATTATACTATTTTTTTTATTTTTATCAAGTTTTTGTGCACATAAGGTAACTTTGGTAACACTTTTCCATTTTCTTCAAATTTATTTTTACACATATTTTTTATTTTGACAAGGAGATTTGCTACTAAGTTTAAAACTTTTTAGATATCTGATACCATTTCTTCTCTTTCTTAACTATCGCCTAAAAACTTTCCTTCTTTAAAAAATTGATGGTAAAATAATAAAAAAGGGAAAATATGAGAAAGATTTTAATTGTTTTGATTTTATGTTTATTTATTTTATCTGGTTGTAACAAAAAGAAAAAAGAAGAGAGCTCTCCTTTGAAAGTACCTTTGAAATATCGGAGAGCAATGAGGAAAACAACAAAGATATTGAAAGCAATGGATGATATTTTGTATTTAAAAAATAAAATAAATACTTTTAAGATTCAAGAGGGCAGATATCCAAAATCTCTTGAAGAACTTGTTGAAAAAGGGTATATAGAAAAACTACCATCTCCTCCTGAAGAAATAGAATTTATTTATGACCCAAAAACAGGGAGTATCTCTGGTAAAGTAAGGAGGGAATAATGGACTTTTATGAAGTTATAAAAACAAGAAGAAGTGTAAGAAGTTATAAGGCAGACCCAATTCCAGAAGATGTTTTAAAAAGGGTTTTAAATTCAGCAAGGATTGCACCAAGTGGGAACAATAGACAGCCATGGAAATTTATAATTATAAAGGATGAAGAAAAAAAGAGAAAGATGATTGATTTATGTGAAGGACAAGAATTTATTGCATCTGCGCCAATTTTAATAGTTGCCTGTGGTAGGAATATCCATTATAATAGAGGTAGGTGGATGGGTGATTATAGTATGATAGTTGATGTTGCAATTGCAGTAGACCATTTAACTCTTTCTGCAAGAGCAGAGGGACTTGGAACATGTTGGATTGGTTCTTTTGATAATGAAGGGATAAAAAAATTTCTTAGTATTCCTGAAGATGTAAATGTTGTTGCTTTAACGCCTCTTGGTTATCCAAAGGATAAAAATATTTTTAAGGAAACAAAAGCAAGGAAAAAACTTGAAGAAATAATATGTTATGAAAAATGGGAGGGATAAAAAGGAGATTTAAAACTTGAAAAAATCAAAAAGAATTTTGGGTATATCTTTTTCAATTATATTTTCCATTTTCATTTTTTCTATACTAATTTTTAAATTTCTCATTCTTAAAAACATAAAATACAATAAAAATTGGGGACTTAAAGATATTAACCTTTCACTTAATGGGATAAATTTAAAAGACCTTACATATAAAGATACATGGATTTCTGTCAAATTTGATAATATAAAAATAAGACCCTCAATAATAAAAAATGCTTTTGCATTTGAAGGGCAGGGCCAATTTAGACCAGAATTTAAAAATAAAAAAGTTATGGTTGAAGGGAAGATAAAAGGTAATATAACAAGTGGAAATCTAAATGTTACAACGACAGATATAAATATTGAAGATTTTGGGAACTTTAAATTTTATGGTGAACTTCAAAACTGGGGAAAGGATAGATTTGATGGGATTTTTGAAGTTAATGGTTTAAAAATAAAAGAAATTTCAGAAATGACTAAATATAAAATTCCTTTTGATGGGAAAATTTATGGGAAGGTTCTTATTGAAAAAGAAAAAGAAAATTTTAAGGGAATAAAATTTGACATTGAAATAGAGGAATTAAATCAGGAATATGAAAAAAGTAATTTCAATCTATCTTTGAAAGGGAAATATTTACCACAGGAGAAAAAAGGATTTGTAGAAAATGGTTTATTGATAAATGAAAAAGGAGAAAAACTTTCATTTAATGGATATATTACAGAAGATGAATTTGAATTTTACTTTAATACAAAAGAGTTTTCTCTTTATGAATTTTTAAAACTTTTACCAGAAGAAATAAGGAAAAGATATAATTTAAAGATAGAAGGGTCAAAAGTTTCATTAAATAGATTCTTATTAAATTATTCAAAAAAAAAATTTATTTTGATGGCGATTTGTTCCTTCAATCAGAATATCTCAAATTTAAAAATATTGAATTAAAAAATTTCTCAATTCAAGTTCCTCAAAATAAATTTTTATGTAAGGGGTTAAATTTTTATAATTTAAAAATTGAAGATATTGAACTGTTTTTTAATAAAAATTTGGAAGGATATTCAAATTTTTATTTTTATGATGGGACTGGTAAAGTTAATTTTAAATTAGATGTAAGTTTTTCTAATATTAAAGGGTTTTTCACTATTGATAATATTAATATTAATAAACTTGCTATTTCTCTCAATGATAAAATAGTTATTAACGGATTAATTAATTTAGTAGGTAGTTTTAATATCTTAAAAGGAAATTTAGAACTTGACACAATATTTAAATCAATAAAAAAGAAAGGAGTTAAACAATATATGAATTTTGGAGCAATTGAGTTTATTACTTCATTAAGTGGAACAAATCCAATAAAAAGAGTTGGGACTTCAAACTTTTATTATAGTAATATAAGTGGGAAAATCTCTATAAAAAATAATCGTCTTACAATAGAAGGACTTGCTGGTGAAAAAGGGGAAAATCAGTATCTTGTTACAAAACCATTTTTATTACCAGGAATTAACTTATTAATAGATAAAAGAAATAATACTATTGAAATTAATGAACTTATTAATAGAGTAAATCTTGCTATAGAAAGAATTAAACAGAAAGATTTATGAGTATTTAATCTCTTCTGGAATTTTAGCAATTTTAGGAGGTTTTCTCTTAAAATCTGTTTTCCTGACCTGTTCAATTACTTTATAAATTATTTCTTTTTTTATATCTCTTAATTGATTAGAAATTTCATCTGGTGTCATATTTTTTTCAATATAGTAATAAAGAATAGGGTCGCTTTCTCTATATGTGAAACCAAGTTCATCTTCGTCTGTTTGCCCTTCCCAAAGTTCTGCACTTGGCTTTTTCTGTAATATTTCTTGTGGCACACCAAGAAATTCAGCAAGTTGATAAATCTCTGTTTTAAAAAGGTCTCCTATTGGATTTATAAGCCATGCAAGGTCTCCAAATAAAGTTCCATAACCAAGATATATTTCACTTTTATTACTTGAGCCAATAACTATACCTCCAAAATGATATGATAAATCATAAAGAATACTCATCCTTTCTCTTGCAATTTTATTACCTATTCTTATTTTATCTGCCTGAGGGAAATTTTTAAAATAATAATCAATCTGAGGAGTTACATTAAATCTTAAATACCTTATACCTAATGTTCTTCCAACTAAATAAGCATGGTCAACAGAAATTTTTGGAGTATTTTTATAAGGTAAGATTATTCCACAAGTATTACTCCTTCCAAAAGCAATTTTACATAAATATCCAATAACTGTTGAATCAACTCCACCTGACATTCCAAAAATAGCTACTTCTTTATTTGCTTTTTTAAGTTCATCTCTTAAAAATTCAACAAGAAAATCTCTAACCTTTTCTGGATTAATATTAAGAATCTCTTTCATATTTACCTCCTTTGGCTGAATAATCTCTGTTTTTTCAAAAGTTCCTATAGCCCCAACGGGATTCGAACCCGTGCCTGATGGCTGAGAACCACCTGTCCTAACCATTAGACGATGGGGCCAAAATAAAAATATATGTTATAATACTATGAAAATAGCAAAAATGTCAATATATAATGAAATACGCGGTGTTATACATGTCCATTTCCCAAGGAGAAAATGGGAAAGGTATATTGAAATTATAAATAAAGAAAGTAAAAAAGCAAAAATTGATTTTGTTATTCTAACATCTCATACACCTAAGAAGAATAAAGAAAAATATAAAGATTTATTTGAAATAGATGGTTATTATAACAATGTTTTAGTTATTCATTCAGAAGAAGTAGATGAGAAGAAAAAAGACCATTTTATTCTCATAGGCAAAAAATATTGGACTAATGAGAAGGATATAGATAAAATTTTAAAAAGCAAAGATGATAACATTATAAAATTGGTAGTCCATCCATATGGTAAACATCGTCTTTTTCTCATCAAAAAAGATTATAATTGGAAAAGATGGAATGAAAATTTTGATGGAATAGAGATATGGTCATTACTTTTTGATTGGGCAGATAAGACAAAAATTTATAATATTCCTATTAGATATTTATTTTTCCCTTCAAATATAAGTATTCCTACAGAAAGAGTTTTAAAAAAGTGGGATTATTTAAATTTAAAAAGAAAAGTTATTGGATTTGCAGGACTTGACATTCATTCTCTACCAAAATATTTAAAAATTTTTGATTTTAAAAAATCTTTTTCTTACAGAAGTGTTTTCAATACATTAAGGAATCATATTTATTTAAAGGATGGACTTACAGGAAACTTAGTGGAGGATAAGAATAAGATATTGAAAGCGATAAAAAATGGGAATTTGTTTTTCTCTAACGATTATTTAAAAGATAGTAGTGGCTTTTATTTCGGAGATAGTGAAGGGAAATATTTTTGTGGTCAAGAAGGTAAAATTGGTGATATAATATTAATAAAAAATCCAATTTTGACAAAAACAAAATTGATAAGAAATGGAGTAGTAATAATGGAAAAAGAAATAAGGGAAGAAAATTTTAAAGTAGAAAAAGAAGGTAATTATAGAGTGGAAGTTTTTTTAGGAAATAAAAAATGGATTTTTTCAAATAATATCTATATAAAAGGGGAAGAAGATGGCAAAGAAAAAATATAAGGACATTGTATGTAGAAAGTGGTTATCCAAAGAGACAAAAAATTTAGTTGAAAAGGATGGAAAGAAATATTATTTCTGCTGCCCTTCCTGTAAAGAGAAATTTGAAAAAGACCCTGAAAAATATATAAAACTTGTTGGATAATGGAAATAAAAATACCAGAAATGATAGCAGTTGATGTTGAAACAACAGGACTTAACCCTGAAATAGATAGAATATGTGAAATTGCTCTTTTAAGAATAAAAGAAGAAAATATTGTTGAAAAATTTATAAGTTTAATAAATCCTGAAATAGAAAATCCGCCTGAAATATTTCCTATAAGTGGAATAAGATATAATGACCTTAAAACAGCTCCTTTTTTTAGAGATGTTGTAGAAAAAATTGATAATTTTATAAAAGAAAAAATACTCCTGTGCCATAATGCAAATTTTGATATTCCTTTTATAAAAAAAGAATTTGAAAGGGCTGGATATCAATTACCAAAAGTAAAAATTATAGATACATATTTAATTGCAAAAAAGTTTTTTAATTTTGAAAGTAATTCATTACATAATCTTTCTGAATACTTTAATATAAAGAGAATTTCTGAACATAGAGCAGAAGATGATGCAAAAGCAACATTTGAGATTTTTAAATTATTTTGTGAAGAAATAAAAAGGAAATATAATTATGAAATTGATTTTATACAAAAAGTAATATTTGACATAAGTCAAATTAATAATAGAATAATTTATGATGAAACAATAGTTGAAAAAATTTTAAAAGTAATTAAAGAGAAAAAGGAGACAGTTATAGTTTATGTAAGTGACAACAAAAAGGAAATTACAAAAAGAAAAATTTTACCTATTGAAGTTTTTGATGAAAGTGGAGTAAAATATTTAAAAGCATTCTGTTATTATAGAAATGAAGAGAGAATTTTTAGATTTGACAGAATAATAGAAATATTAGAAAATATAAAAAATAATTAAAAAATTAGGAGGAGTTTATAGAGTTAGAAGGAAAAGATTTAAATCCATCCAAATTTAAATCTTTAATTATTACCCCAGAAATTTAAAGATATTTTAAATTTTCTGGGATGAGAAAGGAGGGAAGAAAGAGTGGCAAAAGAAAGAGGAAGAGTAAAGTGGTTTAACAACAAAAAGGGATTTGGCTTCATAGAGAGAGAGAATGGAGAAGATGTATTTGTACATTACAGTTCAATTGCAGGACAGGGTTACAAGACCCTAAATGAAGGTGATGCAGTTGAATTTGAAGTAGTGAAAAGAGAAAAAGGTCTTCAGGCAATTAATGTTGTAAAATTATAAAAAAATGAAGAGACCTTAATGTTGAAGAAACAAATAATTTTGTATCTTCTCCTAACTTTATGTGCGATAGGGGAAACTACTAAAAATTATTTAAAACTTGCAATTACTTCTTCAGAAAAAGGATATTTTGATTTATCTAATAAATATCTTGACGAATATATTGCAAGTGGGAAGGAAGAATTATTAGATTATATTCATCTTCTTTATGGTTATAATCTTTTAAATCTTGAAAAATATATTCAAGCAATAGAAAAGTTTGAAATAATAATAAAGAAGTTTCCCCTATCGCCATATTTAAAAAATGCATACCTTTTTTTAATTTCTACCTATTTAAAAATAAAAAATCATCTATCCGCACTTAAATATTATAAAGAATATAAAGATAAATTTGGACAGGATATAGAGATAGAAAAGCAAATAGGATTTAAATTTCTTCAAGAGGGTATAACTTATTTTAAAAATAATAATTTTCAATATGCAAAAGACAATTTTTGTTTAATATTAGAAGAGTTTAAAGATGAAAATTTGATTCTATGGTCAAATTATTATTTAGGTCTTATAGAATTTCAAACTAATAATTTTGAAAATGCACAGATATATTTTGAAAAAGTTATAATTTCTGGGAAAGGAGAAATCTATTTTGATAGCAAACTTAAAATTGGAGATTGTTATTTTAATAAAGGGGAATATGGTCTTGCAGAAAATTATTATAGAGAATTAATAGAAGGAAATACAATTTTTTCTCAGTGGGCAAAATTTCAAATTGCAATGATTGAAAAAAGAAGGGGTAATTTATCAAAAGCGATGGAAATTTTAGATAGTATTAACTATAATGAAGACATTAATCTTAAATTTAATGTTTTGAATGAAAAAGTAAATATTTATCTTTTACTTGAAAACTATATTGAAAGTGAGAAGATTTTAAATTTAATGTTAAAGGAATTTTCTGACACAAAACAAATGGAGGAAATATATTTTAAATTGGGTGTTGTAAATTTTAATAAAAAGGAATTTGATAAGAGTATTTTATTTTTTAAAAAATCAATAGAAATTGCGAAAGAAGATTCTATTAAAGAAAAAGATTATTTTTTTATTGGCTATATAAATTATATAAAATGTAATTTTGAAGAATCTTTAAATTATTGGGATATTTTAAAAAAAGATTACCCTAAGAGTTCTTTTATTCCCCAAATTTTATATATGGAAGGCAAAAAATTTTATGGAGATAATAAAATTAGAGAAGCAGAAATTATATTTAAGGAGATTTTAGAAAAAAATACTCCTTATTATGAAGAATCAATTACTTATTTAATTGAAATTCTTATAAAAGAAAAGAAGTTAGAAGAAGGTGAATTTTATGCATTCAATTTTCTTGGAAAAAAATATGACAAATATATAAATTTTTTGCTTGGGAAAATATATTATCTAAAACAGGACAATAAAAAAGCAAAAGATATTTTTGAAAATTTAGAAATTGAAAACCCTCTTACAAAAGCAGAATTAACATATTATCTTGGAGATATATATAATAAAGAAGGGAATATTGAAAAAGCAAAAGAAAAATTTATTGAGGTAATCAGTTTATACCCACAATTTAAAGAATGGAAAGAAAAAGCAGAAAAATCATTGAAAGAAATAAGAAAATAATTTTTATTTTTTTATTTTTAAATTTTATTTCTTTTTCTCAGAATATAAACCTAATTGAAGAAATAGAAGGTAAAAATTTAGCAGAAAGAAAGACAATTATTTTTGATATTAGACCTTCTTTCCCTGAAGAAATATCTTTTCCTGAATTACCAAAGATAGAAATAAAGGAACTGGTAGAAGAAACCAGTATATCTAAAATAAAAAAAAATGAAATAAAACAAGAAAAAATAAAGAATCTACATCTTTCTTTTGGATTTGGGAGTTTTGATACAAGAATTTTTAATATAGATTATCAAAGTAAAAAGATTAATTTTGGAATTTCAAATTTTTATACAGAAAATTATAGGGAAAATAGTGAAATTGAAAATTTTATATTTTATTCATCAATTTTTGAGAAAAATTATAAATTCAATTTTAATATTTCTTTTGGGAAAAATGAATTACCAGGACCTTTGACAAATCCATTTGATATAGAAAGAGATTTTTGCAATCTAAACTTGGCTTTTTCTCATTATTTTGATAATTTAATATTGAGATTTTCAGATAAAAATTACTTAATTGAGGATGACAAAATACATTTTTTAAATTTTAATATAGAAATACCATTTAAGAATACAAAATTTTTGACAGATTTAGAAGAAGAGATTTTTGAAAGCGAATTTAATATTTTTAGCATTGCTCAATATATTATTTTTGAAAATGAAAGATTTAAAATTAGTTGTGGGTTAAAATTTATTGAAGATGACGGATTGAGATTCCTTCCTCAATTTTTATATAAAATAAATAATAATCTTTCTTTCTTTTTAAATTCTAATTACAGAAATCCAGATTTATGGAAAGATGTAATTATGGAAAACTGGAAAGAAATTAAAAAGGAAAAGTTAAAACCTGAGGAATCTTATAAAATTGGTTTAAGATTTAATATAAAAGAAAATAGTTTGGAGATTTCTCATTCATATAATAAAAAATATCTTTGGGAAGATATAGATAATAATTTCTTATATGAACCTTTTAGAGATGAGTTTTGGGAAACTTCTTTTGATTTAGATTCAAAAATTTCTTTTACAGATAATTTAAGTTTATTTTTAAAATTAGAAAAAAACATATTTGATAATAAAATTTTTTATTTGCCAGAAGAAAATTTAGAATATGGTATTTTATATAAGAATAAAAATTTAATTTCAAAAATTTTCAGTACTTATAAAGGTGAGAGAATTTTCAAGACAAAAGAAATAAAAGGATATTCTACATTAAATTTTGAAATTAGTTATAAAGATAAGTTTGAAGTTGGATTTGGTCTTTATAATATCTTAAATACAAAATATGAAATTGCACCTGATTATTTAGGAGAAAAGAAGAAGTTTATATTTTGGCTAAAGTTTTAATTTGACTTATATTTACTACTTGATTTCAAAAAACTGGATAAAATTAAAAGTGTTGACAAAAATAGAAATAAAAGGTATAAAAATATTAATGAGGAATAAAAAGGGTAGAAAAATATTGTGGATAGATACAGAAATACAATTAAGATTTGTTATTTTTGTTATTGTTACTCTTTCAATATCCTGCTTCATAATAAGTAGTATTACTTTTAATAATATTTGGATGGACCTTTCTGAAAAAGTTCTGAAAGTAGGGGAAGTTAAAGAATTATATTCAAATTCTGTTACAAAATTTATATTTTTGGATTTTATTTTTATAATTTTACTTGCTTTTCTTGCAACCTTAGGTATGATTCTTCTCTCTCATAAGGTTGCAGGTCCTGCTTATAGAATAAGAAAGATGCTTAAGGAGTTACAGGAAGGGAAGTATCCTGATTTTAAATTGAGGAAAGGGGATACTATGATATCTATAGTTGAGGAACTTGAAAAATTTTCAAATAAATATAAAGATTTAACCGAAGCAGCAATAAATGTAATAGAAATATGGAAAAATACAGAAGTAAAGGATATAAGTTTAAATATTGCTTTAAAAGAACTTGAAAACAAAATTTCTTATAAGAAAGAGGAGGTGAAGGATGAAAAAAGGATTTAGTTTGATTGAAATTTTAATTTTAACTTTTATTTTCTTAAGTCTTTTAATTTTGATTATAGGGGTACTTTCAAATTCAAGAGAGTTTGGGAGAACAATGGGTTGTGTAAGTAATATGAAAAATATTGCGCAGGCGATTGATATGTATCAAGGAGATTTTAAAGATACACCAGTAAATTTAATTTCTTTGATGCCTCAATATATTCAGAATTTTAACATTTTTCACTGTCTAAGTGATAGAGAAAAAGGAGATAGTTATTCAAAGTTTTATATAGGAAGATATTTTGCATCTGATGATTCAAATAAGGTCTTTCTTATATGCCCAAGACATTTTGGTGGGAAAAAAATAGTTGCTGCTTATCTTTCATATGCAGTTGATATTGGGAAAAGTCAAAAGGTTTTTTGGTCTGGTATTCCAGCAGAGTTTGGGAAAACTTATTCTGATGGGCAATTAAAATTTGTAGATGGAACTATTGTAAATATTAGTGGAGATATTGGATTATTGGGTTCTTTTACAAATATAGATGGAAAAATTTATAATATAATTTATTCACCAGAAGGAGCAAATACAAATTATTCTATTGAGCACAAAGGGGATTCTGAATTTGAAGTTGTAACTCCTGCTGTTATTGCTGGTGTTGAAGGAACAAAGTTTAATGTTACTAATAGTTGGGGTATTAACTCTAACAATATAATTGTTGCAATTACAGTTATTAATGTAGAAGAAGGAATAGTTAAAGTTAGAGAAAGGAATCAGGGAAGAGTAGAAAAATTGGAGAATAAAGAAGAATTAAGAGTAGAAACCAAAATTTATAGTAAACCAGAAAGGGATAAAATTCCGAGAAAACCACCAAAAGAAAGACCACATATAGTTAAGAAGGAAAAAGTAGATTCTTGATGAAATATTTTTTAAAGTTTGTTTTTTCATTAATTATTTATGTTTTAATATTATTCCTTTATAAAACAAATAAATTAGAAAAACTTGAATTTATAACTTATGACTGGAGATTAAAGGGTGCTACATTAAAAGAAGAGATTCCACTTGTTATAATTGGGATTACAGGTGATTTTGAAAAAGAAATAGGAGAACCATTTTCAAGAAAGCACTACTCTGAAATTCTCAAAATATTAAAAGAAGAAAATGCAAAAATTATTGTTTTTGATATATTTTTCCCAACATTCTCTTCAGAAAATAAAGATGATATAGAACTTTTAAATGGGATAAAGAAAAATGGCAAGGTTATTTTACCTGTTTTTTCTCCTGTTAAATTAACAAAAAGAGAAAATATATTTTATATTGCAGAATCTATAAGAGGGAGTGCTTGGCAATTTGAAAATTTTGCTCTATCCTTAGGTCATATAAACACTTATCAAGACAGAGATCAGATAGTAAGAAAAATTCCTGCTTATATAAAATACAAAGAAAAAATATATCCTCAACTTGGTATTGAAGTAAAAAGAATTTTAGATAAAACATTATATTTTTCAAAACAATCCATTCCATTAGATGAGAATGGATGTTTTTATATAAGATACATCTCACCTGAATTAATAGAAAAATATTTTATTTCTTTTTCAGATGTGCTTAAAAAAAATTATGAAAAAAATTTCTTTAATGAGAAAATTATCATAATAGGGCAAACAATAGTTGGTGCTAAAAATGCAGACCTTATTCCTACTCCTTTTGGCACTGAATTTGGAGTATTTGTTCAGGCAAGTGCTATAGGAACTAATATCTCCAATAAATATATAAGACATGTTTTTTCCATTTCTTACCTTCTTGTGTATGCCATTTTTTTATCTTTAATTTTTTCAAACTCTAAAATTTCTTTAAATACAATTTATACTTTTGGATTTTCTTTTTTTATTTTATTAACTTCAAGAATTTTTATAAATAAAGGAATATTTTTTGATGTTGTTCCATTTTTATTTTTAACGATTTTTTATTACCTATTTTTTGTTTTCTATTCCTTATTTTTAACATTAAAAAAATTATTTCAGAAGGAGACAATCTTAAAACTTGTAAAAGAGACAGAAGAAGAATTTACAGAGATTCTTAAACCAGTAGAGTCATTTAGGAAAGAGGAGATATCCTTTCTTGGTTTTGGAAGTGAAGACTTGATAGAAAATACACCTTCAATGGTTTTAAAAACAATATTACTTTCTTCGGGGATAGAATCTGGATGCTTTGTTTCAAAAACTGACAAAAAAATTGAAATTATTGCGAAAGAAGGAGAAAAAATTGAAGAGATAAATATTGAAGAAATTTTAATAAAAGATATTAATTCTCCAAAAATAATAAATAAATTTAACGATAAAATAAGAAATTTAGTAATCATTCCTATTCTATTATTCCCTGATTTTAAAGTATATGGATTTTTCATAAATAAAAAACCTACTATATTCTCAAAAACATCAAAATTTTCTGTAGAAGATATAAATTTAATAGAAACTCTTTCTCTTCAAGGTATAATAGCAATTCAGAATTCTCGGTTAAACCTTATTTTAAAAGATGCACAACTTGAAACAATTTTTCGTCTTGCAATGTCTATTGAATATAGAGATAGAGAAACAGGAGGTCATATTCACAGAGTGAGTGATTATGCTTATTTAATAGGAGAAAAAATTGGATTTAAAAAAACAGAATGCAACTTAATAAAAAATGCTATGCCTTTACATGATATAGGTAAAATTGCAATTCCAGATAATATACTTTTAAAACCTGGTAAATTAACTGAAGAAGAAAGAAAAATAATTGAAAGACATCCAATAATTGGAGCAAAAATGCTTGAAGGTTCAAAATCAATTATATTAAAAGCAGCAGAGGTTATTGCCTTATCCCATCATGAAAAATATGATGGAACAGGTTATCCTTATGGACTATCTGAAAATAAAATACCCATTTATGGAAGAATTGCAACTTTATCAGATGTTTTTGATGCATTAACTTCAAAAAGGATTTATAAAGAACCAATTAGTATAGAAGATGCTTTTGAGATTATAAATGAAGAAAAAGGAAAAACATTTGACCCTAAAATTGTAGATGCTTTTCTAAAATCAAAGGAAAAAGTAATTGAAATACATAGAAGATATGAAAAAGAAGAACTTTTTAATTTATGAAAAATAAAGATATTAAAATTTATTATTATAAAAGCAGAGGGCCTGGTGGACAAAGGAAGAATAAAAAATTAATAAGTGTAAAAGTTGTTCATATTCCAACGGGTATAACAGCAATTGGTAGAGAATTCCCTTTTCAATTTGAAGAAAAGAAAAAAAGAAGCCAAAAGAAAAAATTAAGACAGAAAATAAAAATAGAGGATATCAAATCTATTTGAAATTTTAAGCATTTCCCATTTCTAAATTTGAAAGTCACTTTTAAGGAAGAAAATATTGACAGAAGTTAAATTTGAAAATATAATTTTATTATATGGGGATATAGCTCAATGGGAGAGCATCCGCCTTGCACGCGGAAGGTTGCCGGTTCAAGTCCGGCTATCTCCATTTTTATCTATTCTTTAAAATGAAAAAACAAAAAACATCTTCTTTAATAAAAGTAATGGATGAAAAAGAGATAAAGGAGGAATTTTTACCTCAACTTAAAAACGCAACAAAAAATATTTTTGGTATCCTTTCTCAGTTTAATTCAAAATATATTTTACCACCAAGAGAGTTAAGTTTTGCCTTAATGAAAGAAGCAGATGAGGTTGAAACATTTCTTGATGAATTTGGGGCAAATCAAAATAAAAGATTTTTTTTGTTTAGAGAAATGGTTGCTACTACCAGATGGTTCAATTTTTTTCTTTTTCAGGGATTACATCTTTATGCAAGAATAAAACATTATAAACTTCAAATAACCCAAAAAGAATATATAGAATTTAAAAAAGACCTTAGGAAAAATCTAATTTTTGCATATAAAGTTATAAGAAACATAGGTAAAAAACTTTTTGAAGAAAGTGAATCAATTGGATTGAAAAAAAGTAAAAATTATATTTATTCAGAAACTCTTTTCCCACAAATACAGAGAAAGATATTACCTCCAGATATTGATGAAGAAATAACAAAAGAGCAAGAAGAAAGAATTTTTGAAATATTGATAAAGTATCTAAATGTTTGTGAAGAATTTAATTTGTTTTTATGTTATAGACAGGATAAGTTTTTAAAAGAAGAACCTATTGAAAAATATAGATCTCTCTTTCACCAACTTGAATCCCTTTACGATACATATATAAAAAACACAAATTATGAAATAGAAATAAGTGATTTTCAAAAAATAAGAGGGCATATTGCTGTTTCCTGGCATTTACTTGAAATGGCAAAAGCATTGGCTCATTTTTATGAAAGACATATAGAAAAACTCTCACATTCAGAAATATATTATAAAATTATTGAATGTATTGGAGATGAGAAAAAAATAAGAGATATAGTAGAAAAATTTTCTCTACGATATGCATTAGAATTTTCATTAAAAGGGGAAAAAATATGTGAGAGAATTTTTTCTAAAATGGGAAAGAAACCAGAAGATTTTTTAGTTGATACAAGGATTCTTATAATACCTTCTCATCGTGTTGAGGACTTTCATATAAGACCAATTATGCCTGTAACACAGATTGCAAATAAACATCATTTTGATTCTTTTCTTTATTTTAATAGAAAGAAATATAATTTAAAAAGTCCTATTGAAATAGCAATCGCTATACCAGATATAAGAGAAACATTGATAAAAGAAAATGTTCAAATAGTTATTCAGGGATCCTTATCTGCTGTTAATGAGATTGTTGAATTTTTTAAAGAAAAAGTTGGTGCAGTAGAGAAAATTTTAAAATGTGAAAATCTCTTGACGAAATAAAAAAATTTTGATATAATAAATATATCTTGACAAATAATTTTTAAAAAGGTATAATATTTAAAAAACATAGTTCTTTGAAAATTTGAATTTATGGTCAAGCTACTAAGGGCATGCGGTGGATGCCTTGGCGAGTCCTGGCGATGAAGGGCGTGGCAAGCTGCGATAAGCCCTGGGGAGGTGCAAGCAACCTGTGATCCGGGGATTCCCAAATGGGGCAACCCATCCATCTGTAAAGATGGATATCCACCAGTTTTTCTGGTGGAGGCGAACCGGGGGAAGTGAACCATCTCAGTACCCCGAGGAAAAGAAAGAAAATTTCGATTCCCTGAGTAGCGGCGAGCGAAAGGGGAACAGCCCAAACCGAATAAGGGTAAAAGCGTAGGCGCGTTCCTTATTCGGGGTTGTAGGGTCTGGCAAGGGAAGGCCTACATTCCCATGAGGCATAAAATTTCCTCAAAATAGCTGAATGACCTGGAAAGGTCAACCATAGAGGGTGAAAGTCCCGTAAGCGAAATTTTGAGGAAGCCTTAAGCCAGATACCTGAGTACAGCGGAGGAACCGAGAAGCTCCGCTGGAATCTGGGAGGACCACCTCCCAAGGCTAAATACACGGACTCGACCGATAGTGCACAAGTACCGCGAGGGAAAGGTGAAAAGAACCCCGGAAGGGGAGTGAAATAGAACCTGAAACCGCATGCTTACAAGCAGTCGGAGTCCGCATTTTGCGGATGACGGCGTGCCTATTGAAGAATGAGCCAGCGAGTTACTGGTTGTGGCGAGGTTAATCCGCTTTAGCGGAGGAGCCGTAGCGAAAGCGAGTGGCCCTAACTGGGCCCATTAGTCGCAACCAGTAGACCCGAAGCCGGGCGATCTAACCATGGCCAGGATGAACCTACCGTAACAGGTGGGGGAGGTCCGAACCGGTGGTTGTTGCAAAAACCTCGGATGAGCTGTGGTTAGGAGTGAAAGGCTAATCAAGCTCGGTGATTGCTGGTTCTCCCCGAAATGCCTTTAGGGGCAGCCTCACCTTATAGGGTGATGGGGGTAGAGCACTGATAGGGCAAGTTCACCGATAGGTGAGCAAGTCCTTTCAAACTCCGAATACTATCACCCGTTTGGTGGGAGTGAGACGGTGGGGGATAAGCTCCATCGTCAAAAGGGTTACAGCCCAGACCATCGGCTAAGGTCCCTAAATCCAACCTAAGTGGTAAAGGAGGTGGAGTTGCATAGACAACCAGGAGGTTGGCTTAGAAGCAGCCATCCTTTAAAGAAAGCGTAACAGCTCACTGGTCGATGCAACTCTGCGCCAACAATTCAACGGGGCTTAAGGTTGGTACCGAAGCCATGGACTCTGTGATTTTTATCACAGATTGGTAGGGGAGCATTCCCTGGCGGAGAAGGTATTCCGTAAGGAATACTGGAGCCAAGGGAAGAGAGAATGCTGGCATAAGTAGCGAAAAAGTAGGTGAGAATCCCACTGGCCGAAAGCCTAAGGTTTCCTGGGGAAGGTTCGTCCTCCCAGGGTTAGGCGGGAGCTAAGCCGAGGCCGAAAGGCGTAGGTGATGCACAGCCGGTTAATATTCCGGCCCTACCTGGTAAGCGCTATTACTGAAGGGGTGACGGAAAAAGATAGGTCAGCCGGTGACTGGTAGTACCGGTTCAACCTCAGAGGTCTGCCTGTGGCAAATCCATGGGCAATAAAAGACCAAAGAGGGAGTACGAGTCCAGCCGCAAGGCTGGGCGAAGTGATCGAATCTTTTTCCCGAGAAAAACCTCGTAGGAAGTTTATCAGGTACCCGTACCGCAATCCGACACAGGTAGGCTGGGGGAGTACCCTAAGGCCAGCGAGAGAACCCTCGCTAAGGAACTCGGCAAGTTAGCCCCGTAACTTCGGGAGAAGGGGTGCCTGAGTAGGGTGAGGTTTATCCATAGCCAAGCCCGAAAAGGCCGCAGTGAAATGGCTC
>JAMWCO010000013.1 GCA_023818785.1 Candidatus Omnitrophota bacterium | reverse complement strand
ACTCTCTCACAGATATAAAAAGTTAATTCTTCTGTTTCTATAACACATGGACCAGCAATTAAAACAAATAGATTATTTCCACCTATTTTTATATTTCCAATTTTAATTTCTTTTGTCATTTTATTAACCTGGTGGCCAGTGCATTATTCTCCCACCTAAAAGATGGAAATGAACATGATTTATACTCTGTCCAGCATCTCTATTTGTGTTTATTACAATTCTATAACCAGATTCTTTAATCCCTTGTTTTTCTGCAATTTTATATGCAACTTTTAATATTTTCCCTAAGAAAGATATGTCTTCTATTTGATGGAGTTTTTCAACATGTTTTTTAGGAATTATAAGTATATGGACTGGTGCTTGTGGATTTATATCTTTTATACAAATTAAATCTTCATCTTCAAATACTTTATCACTTTTTATTTCATTATTTACAATTTTACAGAATATACAATTCATTTAAACTCCTTTCAATTTTTTTGGAACTTCAACTATATTATAAGATTGAATTATGTCTCCTTCTTGAAATTCATAAAAGTTTTCAATCCCTATTCCACATTCATTATTATAACTTACTTCATTTACACTCTCTTTAAACCTTTTCAAACTTGAAATAACTCCTTCAAAAATTATCTTCCCATTTCTTATAATTTTTGTTTTTGAATTTTTCACAACTTTACCATCAACTACTAAACATCCTGCAATTACAAGATTTTTCCCAAGATTGAAAACTTTCTTTACAACTGCTTGTCCTAAAAGTTCTTCTTTGATTTCTGGTTCAAGCATACCTTCAATTGCTTTTATAATATCATTCCCAATATCATATATTATTTCATATCTCCTAATTTCAATATTTTCTCTTTTAGCAAGTTCTTTTGCCTTAGGTTCTATTGGAACTTTAAATCCTAAAATTATTCCATTTGAAACAGATGCAAGAAGAACATCTGATTCACTTATTGGACCTGTTCCTTCATGAATAATATTAACTTTTATTTCATTTTGTGGAATTTTATTTATAATATTTTTTATAGCATCTATTGAATTATAAAAATCTGTTTTCAAAATAATATTTAGTTCTTTAACTTCTCCCTTTTTTATTTCTTCATATAGTTCTTTTAAACTCAATCTTTTTACAGGAATAGATTTAATTTCTGTTTCTTTTTTAATTTTTTCTCCTATCTCTCTACTTTCTTTTTCTGAACCTACTACTTTAAACTTTTCTCCAGGAATTGCAATATCATGCGCACCAAGAATTTCCACAGGAGTTGATGGACCTGCTTCTTCTAATCTTCTTCCCCAGTCATCAATAATTGCTCTTACCTTTCCAAATGTACTTCCAACAACAAAAGGCTCTCCAACTTTTAATTTGCCTTTCTCAATAATTACAGTTATAACTGGACCTCTAAATCTATCAATTGATGCTTCAATGACAGTTCCTTCTGCTTTACAATTTATATCTGCTTTTAATTCAAGCATTTCTCCAACAAGAAGAATCATTTCAAGAAGTTCATCTATTCCCTGTCCTGTTAATGCAGATACATTTACATAGATAGTATCTCCACCCCATTCTTCAGGTACCAAACCATATTCAGAAAGTTGTTGTTTAATCTTTTCAGGATTTGTATTTTGTTTATCAATTTTATTTATGGCAACTATTATTGGAACATTTGCTGATTTTGCATGGTTTAATGCTTCAATTGTTTGAGGTTTTACTCCTTCATCTGCTGCTACTACAAGTACTACAATATCTGTTACTTTTGCTCCCATTGCTCTCATTGCTGTAAATGCTTCATGGCCAGGTGTATCAAGAAAAACTATAGATCCATTAGGAAGATTTACTTTATAGGCACCTATTTTCTGTGTTATTTGACCAACTTCTTTTTCTGCTATTCTACTATTTCTAATTTTATCAAGTATAGTAGTTTTACCATGGTCAACATGTCCCATAATAGTTACAACAGGAGCCCTTGGAATTAAAATTGGTTCTAATTCTTTTTTCTCTTTTTTAATTTCTTTTGGTTTTTCTTCTATTGTTTTTTCTTTCTGTTTTTCCAAATATTCTTCTATCTTTTTTATTTCTTCATCAGTTATAGTACTCAATGTTTTTTTTCCTTTAATCTCTAATTTATTTAGTATTTCTAAAAATTCCTTAGTCCCAATTTTATATTTTTTGGCTATTTGATAAATTCTCATTTTTATATTCCGATTCTTTAAAAACTCTTATATTCCATCCAATAAGTTTTGAAGCAAGACGAACATTTTGCCCCTTTTTTCCTATAGCAAGAAATAACTGATCGTCACTCACAATAACAACTGCCTCTTTTTTATCTTCATCAATATAAACTTCATTTGCTTTGGCAGGAGAAAGAGAATTTTTTATAAACTTGGTTATATCCTCATCCCATTGAATAATTTCTATTTTTTCTCCTTTTAATTCTTTAATAATATTCTTTATTCTACCTGCTTTATCACCAACACATGTTCCAATAGGTTCAACTTTTTCTTTTTTAGATAAAACAGCAACTTTAGTTAAATCTCCTGGAAACCTTGCTATTCCTTTTATCTCTATTATGCCTTCTTTTATTTCAGGTATCTCATTTTCAAGTAACTTTTTAATAAAATTTGGATGAGTTCTTGAAAGAATGAGTTGATAATTCCCTTTTGAAGGAGGTCTAACTTCTAAAAGATAACATTTTAAACCATCTCCTATTTTAAAATGGTCATTTGGTAATTTATGATGATGTGGAAGAATACCTTCCGCCTTTCCAATAACAACTACTACATTTTCATTTTCAAATCTTTCTACTTTACCACTAACTAATTCTCCTTCAAGTTTTTTAAATTCATCATAAATTGTATTTCTTTCTGCTTCCTTTAATTTTTGCATTAAAACATATTTGGCTGTTTGAGCAGCAATTCTCTCCCATTGAAATGTTGGAGGTGGAATCTCTTCTCCAGTTTCATTTATAAATTTTATATCTCCAGTTTCTGGGTCTATCTTAATTTTTATATCTTTTGAAAGACCTGCTTTTTTTCTATAAACAGTTAAAAGTCCATCCTCAAGGGATTCAATTAAATAATTCCTTTCTATACCTTTTTCTTTTTCCCAATATTCTAATAAAGAGATTATTTCTTTTTTCATTTTTCTAATTCCTCCATACTATATTTTATTAAATTTGCTTTTTAGTGTCAAGTAATATAAACTTTTAATATGAAGAAAGATAAACAAATTTTGGTAATTTTACTTTTTGGTATAATAAGTTTATTAGGAGATATTATTTATGAAGGAACAAGAAGCATAAGTGGACCTTTTCTTGCTTCACTTGGAGCCACATCTATTATTATTGGTTTTTTTTCTGGTTTAGGAGAATTTATAACATACATTTTAAGATTCCTTTCAGGTTATATCTGTGATAAAAAAAAGTTATATTGGCCTTTTACGATAATAGGGTATTCACTGATATGCTCTTTGCCTTTGCTTGCATTTACAAAAATCTGGCAGTTTGCTGTATTATTAATCATTTTTGAAAGAATAGGGAAGGCAATAAGAAGTCCTTCAAGAGATACTTTACTATCTTTTGCAGGAAGAAATATTGGATATGGTAAGAGTTTTGGAATTCATGAAGCATTAGACCAGTTTGGTGCTGTTTTAGGGAGTTTGATTTTTTTTGTGTCGCTTTCTAAATTTAAAAATTATTCGTTTGCTTTTAATCTAATGTGGATTCCTGCTTTTTTTCTAATATTAACACTTATTTTTGCAAAGAAAAATTATGCTATTTCTATTGAAAAAGATAAAATTGGAGAATCAAAGGGAAAAAATATAAATAAAAGTTTTGTTTTCTATATTTTTTTTGTATTTTTTTCAATAGCGGGTCTTATAAACTTTCCCATTATTTCTTATCATTTTACAGTTAAAAAAATTATGAATTTTTCTATTATTCCTATTTTTTATCTAATCGTTATGGGAATAGACGGAATAATAGCATTCTTTATAGGTGATTTATATGATAAAATTAAATTTAAGGCATTGCTTTTAATTCCCATTTTAACAATGATTTTGCCTTTTTTTGCTTTTTCTTCAAATATATTTTTTTCTATCATAAGTGTTATAATTTTAGGTATTATTATAGGATGTCATGAAACAGTTTTAAGGGCATCCATAGGAGATATGACGCATTCTTCTAAAAGAGGTTTTGCTTATGGACTTTTTAATTCTATTTATGGGATTGCTATCTTTATTGGGAGTTGGATTATTGGATATCTATATGAAAAAAATCTTCAAAATATCTTACTTTATGTAATTTTAACAGAGATTCTTGCTTTTATTTTTCTGTCATTTCAGATAAAGAAAAATGTTATGGAGAAAACAGGGTAGATTTGAAATAGGGAAAAGAAGAGTAGATATAAAAAGTATAAAAGTTAAAGATGAGACTGGAAAAATCAGAAGATTAAGAGTCTGTTCTGTATGGAGTAATTTTTCTAAATTTTCAAGAATTCCTGCGGTTGGATATTTATTCAAAGATGAAAAAGGATATATTGGAGTTTTTTTAGTAGGCAAGAATGATTCCTATATAAAAATTGGAAAAAATTTTTTAGTTTCACAGAATTTAATAGTTCCCTTAAATGGAATTGGAAAAACTAATTTAAAAAAACTTCTAAAAGGTTATAATATTGATTTAATTGAAATTGAAGATAATATTTATGGGATAGAAAAATGAAAATTGTGAGAATTACTTCAGAAGAAATTATAGAAAAGATGAGAGATTTTTGTTTTAAAAAAAATATAGAAGTTTTTCTTGTTGGTGGTTATATAAGAGATAAAATTTTAAAAAGAAAAAGTAATGATATTGATTTTGTTATGGAAGTAGATGCACTCCAAATAGCAGAAGAATTTGCTCAAATCTATAATTTACCAAAACCTGTTTTTTATGGAAGATTTGGCACTGCAATGATAGAAGTTAATAAAATTAAACTTGAGTTTGCAACTGCAAGGAAAGAAAGTTATCCTTCTGATTCAAGAAAACCTTATGTAGAAAAAACAACTATCTATCAAGACCTTGAAAGAAGAGATTTTACAATAAATGCAATAGCAAAAAGTTTAATTACAAAAGAGGTTATTGATCCATTTAATGGAAGAGAAGATATTAAGAGAAAAATTATAAGGACACCTATTGACCCTGATAAAACATTTTATGATGACCCATTAAGAATTTTAAGAGGGATAAGATTTGCTACAAAATTTAAATTTAAAATAGAAGATAAAACATTTGAAGGTATGAAGAAAAATAGGGATAGAATTAAAATAGTAAGTCAGGAAAGGATTGCTGATGAAATTATTAAAATTCTTGAGTGCTCTCAACCTTCAATAGGATTTGATTTGCTTGATAAATTAAACTTACTTGAAATAATTCTACCAGAAATTGCAAATTTAAAAGAAAAGAGAAAAAATCATCCTTGTAAAGACCTTTTTGAGCATACTTTAAAAACCCTTGATAATGTGTCAAAAAGAACAAGAAATGTTTATATACGGCTGGCTACATTACTTCATGATATTGGCAAACCATATACTTTAAAAGTTGAAAATGGTAAAGTAAGTTTTCACAGACATGAATTTGTTGGAGAAAAAATATCTTATAATGTTTGTAAAAGATTAAAAATAAGTGAAGAAAACGCAAGATTTATTGGTCATCTAATTAAATTTCATTTAAGACCACATTTACTTGCAAAGGAAAATCCAAGTGATACTGCTTTAAGGAGATTTATTAGAGAAATAGGTAAAGATATGAAAGGACTTTTTATTCTTGCGAAAAGCGATTTGACAAGTAAAAATGAATTAAAAGTTAAAGAAGCACTTAAACGGCTTGAGAATTTAGAAGAAAGAATTAAAGAAATTAATAAAAAAGATAAACTCTCTTCATTTAAACTTAAAGTTAATGGATTTGATATAATGGAGATTTTAAAAATTCCTGAGGGGAAAAAAGTAGGTGCTATTAAAGAATTTCTTGAAAATCTTGTTATTGAAAATAAATTGCCAAATAAAAGAAGGGTTTTAAGGGAGTTTATAAAAGAAAATGCAGAAAAATTGCTTAAAATTGAAAAAACTTAATATAAGATATAAAATTAAATCAATGAGAAAAAATGATATTCTTTGGGCTCCTTGGAGAATGGGATATATTCTTAAATTTAAAAATAAAGGATGTTTCCTTTGCGAAGAAATTAAATTACCAAAAAGTAAATTTATAGTTTATAAAGGGAATTTTAGTTTTATTATATTGAATATTTTCCCTTACAATAATGGACATTTAATGATTGCGCCTATGAGGCATATAAAAAATCTTGAAGAATTAGAAGATAAAGAATTTATAGAAATTACTAATTTAATGAAAAATAGTATTAAAATTTTAAAAAAAATTTTGAATCCTGATGGTTTTAACATTGGCTTAAATATTGGGAAAATTTCTGGTGCAGGACTTGAAGACCATATTCATATACATATTGTCCCAAGATGGAGTGGAGATACAAATTTTATGCCTGTAATTTCTAATACAAAAGTAATTCCACAATCACTTAATGAACTCTCTAAAATTTTAAAAAAAGAATTCAAAAAGGACTTTAAAAATGTACATTGCTGATTTTCATATTCATTCAAAATATAGTAGGGCAACAAGTAAAGATATGGAACTGGATAGTTTGGTTAAATGGTCAAGATATAAAGGTATAAATCTTCTTGGGACTGGAGATATTACGCATTTCTATTGGTTTTATGAATTGAAAAGAAATTTAAGTGAAACAGAAAGATTTGGAATTTATAGATATAAAGGGATTGATTTCATTTTAACAGGAGAGATATGCAATATTTTTGATAAGAAAGGTATAACAAAAAAAATCCATAATATAATTTTTATTTCTTCAATAGAAAAAGTTGAAAGATTTAATAAGATAATAGAAAGATATGGAGACCTTAATTCTGATGGAAGACCTATTTTACAACTTTCTTCAAAAGAACTTTTAAAAATATTAAAGGAAGTAGATGAGTATGGATTTATGGTTCCAGCACATATATGGACTCCTCATTTTTCTTTGTTTGGTTCAAATTCAGGTTTTGACAGAATTGAAGAATGTTTTGAAGAACTTACAGAAGAAATATTTGCTCTTGAGACAGGATTAAGTAGTGACCCAGAAATGAATTGGAGATTATCTGAACTTGATAGATTCTGTTTGATTTCAAATTCAGATGCTCATTCTCCTTCAAAAATAGGGAGGGAGGCAAATATCTTTATAAAAGAATTTGATTTTAAAGAACTTATAGATATATTGAAAAATAAAGATTTTAAAATGACAATAGAGTATTTTCCAGAGGAAGGTAAATATCATTATGATGGGCATAGAAATTGCAGAGTTTGTTTTTCTCCAGATGAAACAATAAAAAATAATTATGTATGTCCTGTATGTGGTAAAAAACTTACAGTGGGTGTAATGCATAGGATAGAAAAACTTGCTGATAGAAATATGGGAGAAAAACCTGAAAAATATATTCCTTTTAAAAAACTTGTTCCTCTTGACCAAATAATAGGAAGTGTAATAAATAAAGAAGTATCATCTCAATTGGTTCAAAAAATATATTTTGAACTTATAAATAAAATTGGTCCAGAATTTTACATATTGCTTTATGCTACTGAAGAAGAAATTGAAGATAAAATTGATAAAAAGATTTTTGAAGGAATTAAAAATGTAAGAAAGGGAAAAGTAAATATAAAACCAGGATATGATGGAGAATTTGGTAAAGTTGAAATCCCGATTAGTTTTTTTGAGACCAAAGACCAGCAGACCCTTTTTTAATTTTTTTTATTATAAGTTTTTATTTAGAAAAAAATCTCTCTTTTTTCATTTGGTTTCATTATTTTTTTTACCATTATCATTAATATATTTTCTTTTTATTACACTGAAAAAAATTTTTGCAAAAAAAAATATAGTAAAAGCCAAGATTATAAGTGTAGGGAATATTATTGTTGGCGGAACTGGTAAAACGACACTTATAAAATATATCCTTAATAAAATCTCATATGAAAAAAAAATCTGTGTAATTTATAAAGGTTATGGTAAAGAAAAAGATGAAATAATTTTAATAAGAAGAAATTTTCCGAATGTTTCTATAAGTGAAGATAAAAATTTAAATGGTATAAAAAAAATAGAGAAGGAATTTGACTTAATTTTAATTGATGATGGATTCCATTGTTTATGGATAAAAAAAGACCTTGATATTCTATTGATTGACTGTTCAAATCCTTTTGATAATAATCTTTTAATACCATCTGGATTTTTAAGGGAACCAATCTCATCAATAAAAAGATGTGATATTATTATTTTAACCCATACTCATATGGTAGATTATGATAAAAAAATGGAGATTTTGAATTATCTAAAAGTTTTTAAAAAACCTATTTTTTTTATGAACTTTAAATTAAAAAATATTGAAAATGAAAAAGGAAAATTTTCTTATGAAAATTTTAAAAATAAAACATTGGTAGCATTTTCAGGTATTGGTAATCCATTTAATTTTTACTTTTTATTATTAAAAACAGAACCCAAAAGAATTTATTGTATTCCATATCCAGACCATTATTCATATAAAAAATATGATATTGAAGAGATTGAAAAGATTTATGAAAAGAATAGTGCAGATTTTATTGTTACTACAGAAAAAGATTATGTGAAAGTTAAAAATTTTAATATAAAAAATCCTTTATTCTTCCTAAATTTTGATGTTGAGATTGAAAAAACGAATGATACAGATTTTGACAGATATATAAAAAAATTATAAAATTTTAAAAAGAGGGAGGCAAGATGAACAAAAGAAAATTTAACCCTAAAAAGTTTATAAAAGAAAAAATAGAAGAGTTGAAGAGAAAAATCAAAGATAAAAAAGCACTTGTTGCAGTTTCAGGAGGAGTTGATAGTGCTGTTTGTGCAATTTTAGCAAAGGAAGCAATTGGTAAAAATCTTATCGCTTTTTTTATAGATGATGGATTGATGAGAGAAAAAGAAGCAGAACAAGTTAGTAAGATTTTATCTCAAAAAGGAATAAATCTTGAATTGTGGAATGTTGAAGAAAATTTTTTTGAAGGATTAAAAGGTAAAATAGATCCAGAAGAAAAAAGAAAGGTATTTAGAGAAATTTTTTATAAAACATTAAGTCAAGCAGTGAGAAGTTATTCGGTAGATTTTTTAATTCAGGGGACTATAGCAGCAGATATTGTTGAGACACAAAAAGGGATAAAGACACAACATAATGTTTTATCTCAAATTGGTATTAATCCTATCTATTATGGTTTAACAATAATTGAACCTCTAAAAGATTTATATAAGAATCAGGTGAGATTAGTAGCCAAAGCACTTGGATTACCTAAAAAAGTTTATAACAGGAAACCATTTCCTGGTCCAGGACTTGCAACAAGGATTATTGGAGAAGTTACAAGAGATAGAGTAGAAAAAATACGACTTGCAACAAAAATAGTTGAAGAGGAATTAAAAGAAAAAGAAATTTTTCAAGCATTTCCTGTTCTTTTTTCTGATAGAGCGACTGGTATTATAGAAGGTAAAAGAGCATTAGGAGAAATGATAGCAATAAGGGTTGTAAAATCAGAAGATGCTTTGACTGCAGAACCAGTTAAGATTTCTTGGAAGAGGTTGTATAGAATTAGAGACAGGATTTTAAAAGAAGTTCCGGGTATAGTAAAGGTCTTATATGATATAACTCCAAAACCTCCGAGCACAATTGAATATATTTAATTACCTACCATTTTAATTAGGAGAGAAATGGTTGGAATTATAAAATATGGAGTAGGTAATATTTATAGTGTTGTTACAAGTGTAAAATATTGTGGTAGGGATGTCGTTATAGTGGAAAAGTCAGAGGGAAATATTTCAAAAGTTAAGTTTTTGATTTTACCAGGAGTGGGTAATTTTAAATCAGGGATTGATTATTTAAAAAAGACAGGTTTATTTGAAGAATTAAAGGAAAAAATAGAAAAAGGGGTGCCATTTTTAGGAATATGTCTTGGATTGCAATTACTTTTTGAATGGAGTGAAGAAGGCAAAGAGGAAGGATTTGGAATATTTAAAGGTAAAGTGGTAAAATTTAAAAATAAAGGGATAAAAGTTCCTCATATGGGATGGAATAAACTAAAAATTGTGAGAGAAAATTTAATTTTTAAAAATATTTTTGATAATTCATATTTTTATTTTGCACATTCATATTATCCAGTTCCAGAAGAGGATATTACTTTTGGTATAACTGAATATGGTAATAAATTTTCTTCAATAGTTATAAAAAATAATATTTTAGGAGTTCAATTTCATCCAGAAAAAAGTGGAATTAATGGTTTGGCTCTTTTAAAAAATATATTGGAAGAAAAATGGTGGCGATAAGAATAATACCTTGTCTTGATGTTAAAGATGGTAAAGTTGTCAAAGGAATTCATTTTGATGATTTAAAAATTGCAGGTGACCCTGTTGAAAATGCTTATTTTTATTGTAAAGAAGGTGCTGATGAACTTGTTTTTTTAGATATAAGTGCGACTATAGAAGGAAGAAAAACAATGGTGGATGTTGTTAAAAAAGTTGCTGAAGTCATATTTATTCCTTTTACAGTAGGAGGAGGTATATCGTCTCTTAATGATATGGATAAAATTTTGTCAAATGGTGCAGATAAAATTTCAATAAATACCAGTGCTGTGAGAAATTATAAATTAATAAAAGAAGGAGCAGAAAGATTTGGAAGCCAATGTATTGTTGTTGCAATAGATGCTAAAAAAATTAAGGAAGGGAAATGGGAAGTATATATAGAAAGTGGTAAAACACCTACTGGACTGGATGTTGTAGAATGGGCAAAAAAAGCGGAAGATTTAGGAGCGGGAGAAATTTTACTTACCAGTATAGATAGAGATGGGACTTGTGATGGATATGATATTGAGTTAACAAGGATGGTAAGTGAGAATGTAAGTATTCCTGTAATTGCTTCAGGAGGTGCTGGAAGAGTTGAGCATTTATATGAAGCGATAGTAAAAGGGGGAGCAAGTGCAGTCCTTCTTGCATCTCTCCTACATTTTAGAATATTAACAATCCCAAAAATAAAAGAATATTTGAAAAATAAAGGAATAGCAATAAGGGAATGAAAATATTGGTTCTTGATGATGGGAATATAGGAAATCTTGTTCAATCTCTTGGTATTGCAAAAAATTTCCCAGAAAAGGAAATAGTTATTTGTTCTTTAAAGTTTAAAGGTCCAAAATATAAACTTCCAAAAAGAAAAGGTAATTATCCCATTTTACCAAAATTTTTAAATTTATTTTGTTTTCTGAAAATTTATAATATTGGTTTTTTGTTTTTGAAACTTTTTTTAAAAAATAATCTTTCTCTAATTGAATATAAATATGATGTTGTTATAAATACTGGTTCTCTTCTTTCTTCTGTAAATCTAATAATTTCTAAAGTGAAAAAATCAAAATCAATTCAGATTATGTTGCCTTCATTTATACCTTTAAAAGAGTTTAACTTTTTAATTACACCTTATCATGATTATATAAGAGTTAAATATAAAAATCTGAAGAACTTAATTATAACTATTGGTGCACCAAATTTAATAGACGAGAAGTTATTAAAGGAAGAAAGCGAGAAATTAAGTAGAGTGATTGGTAATAAAAATAGAGAAATTATTGGTTTGCTTATAGGAGGAGATGACCAAAATTATAAAATTGATAAGGAATGGATTGATAAGATTTTAATAGAGATTGAGGAATTAAAAGATAGGTTTAATTTTCTTATAACTGTTTCAAAAAGGACTAATTACCAAATAACAAGATATTTAGAAAAAAGTATACACCGTATTAAAGAAATAAAGTATTTTGAGGTTCCTTATAAAACTTCTATCTCTTATTATAAAGGAATTCTTGGATTAAGTGATATAATTTTTGTTAGTGAAGATAGTATAAATATGATTTCAGAAGCATTAACTACAAATAAAAATGTTTTTATTATAGGTGTTAAAAGAAGGAAGAATAAAAAATTAATTTTTGATTTTACTATTGAAGAAATAGAGAAAAAAGGGTATGGTTTATTTATTCCTTATAAAAATATTTGTCAATTGCATAAAAAAATATATGAATTTAAGAAAAAAGAAACTTATTTAAATGAGGCAAAAAGATGTGTCCAAGAAATATTAGCAAGATTGAATTAAAAAATATTCTTATAATTGGATTAAGTTGTCTTGGAGACAATTTATTGATTACTCCTGCAATAAAAAAAATAAAGGATACATATAAAAATTCAGAGATAGATATAGTTGTTGGACAAAGAGCAGTTGATTTTGTTTTTGAAAATCCATGGTTTTCAAATTATTTTATATATAATAAAAAAGATGGGTTATTAAAATTGATAAAAAAATTGAGGCAGAAGAAATATGATTTAATAGTTGATTTTAGAAATTCTTTAATCCCATTTTTCTTAAAAAGTAAATATAGACTTACATTCTTTAAAAACGAGTTATTTAGCGAAAAATTTTATACTCATGAAAGTGAAAGAATTATGAATTTTCTTGAGCCATTCTTTGGGAAAGAAGTGATTAAACTATATTTTCCAATTGGAAATAATTATAGAGAGAAAATAAGAGATATTTTTCATTCACTTGGTATTAAGCAATCAGATTTATTAGTTGTTTTAAATCCAGGTGCAAAATTTGAAGAAAAAAGATGGGACAAAGAGAAATTTTCTATTCTTGGGAAAGAACTTATAAAAAATTATGGTGTAAAAATAATAATTACTGGTTCAAAAGATGAAGAAAAACTTACTGAAGAAGTTAAAGAATTAATAAATGAAGATTCTGTATTTAATTTTGGTGGTAAAACAAATTTAAAAGAACTTGCTGCTATTTTTGAAAGAAGTGATTTAGTAGTTACAAATGATACTGGTTCAATGCATCTTGCATGTGCAGTTGGTGCTTCAGTTGTTGCTATTTTTGGACCAAGTAATCCTTACAGATATGGACCAATAGGAGCAAGAAGTTTTGTTGTCCATAGCAATATAGATTGTTTTCCATGTAAAAGAGAATCAAAATGTAAAATTGGATTTAAATGTATAAAAGAGATAGAAGTTGATGATGTTTTGAAGTATTGCTTTATTATTCTTGATGAAAAACAACAACCACAACTTTTTGAAATATGAAAATAATAAGGGTTTTACCTTCAATGGATTTTGGTGGAATAGAGAGAGGCGTATATGATTTTTCAAAAAAAGTAATCCAACTTGGACATAAAATAATAATAATAAGTTCTTATGGGAAATTTCTTCCAGAATTGATGGAAAAGGGAATAAAATGGTATCAAGTAAATCTTGACAAGAAAAACTTAAAAACATTTATAAATGGGTATATTAAATTAAAAAAAATTATAAAAGAAGAAAAACCAGATATTATTCATTTTCAAAGTAGATTTCCTTGCTGGATTGGATATTTTGTTATGAAGAAATTTCCTGAAATTCCATATATTACAAGTATTCATAGTTTTTCTCCATTTCCATTATATACAAAGTCTACTGGGAAAGGAGATTTGGTTATTGTTGTTAGTAAAGCACTTAAAGAATATGCTATTAAAAAATTAAAAGTTCCAGAAAATAAAATTAGAGTTATTTATAATGGTATTGATATTGATGAATTTTTTATAGATAGGGAATTTGAAAAAAAAGATATTTGGAAAATTGGTATGATTGGAAGATTTTCAATTTTGAAAGGTCATTATTATTTTATTGAGAGTATAAATATTTTAATAAAAAGGAAGAATGAAAATATAAAAGGAATTATTTATGGTAGTGGAAGTAAAAGTTTAAAAAAAATAATTGAAAAATGGATTGAAGAAAAAAATTTGGAAGGATTTATTGAAATAGTGGTAGGGAAAAATAGTAAAGAGATTATGAAGGAAATTGATATTCTTGTAGTGCCTTCAATAGAACCAGAAGGCTTTGGAAGAGTTATAGTTGAAGGTATGGTCTCAGGGATTCCATCAATTGCAACAAATATAGGTGCTGTTCCAGAGATTATAGAAAATGGGAAAACAGGTTTTCTTGTTGAACCAAAAAATTCTTTACAAATAGCAGAATGTATAGAAAAGTTAATTAAAAACCATTATTTATATATTGAAATTTCAAAAAATTCACAGAAAGAGAGTATAAAAAGATTTAATTTAGATAAAATGGTAAATGAGACATTAAAAGTTTATGAAGAATCAATTTTTTTAAAAAAGAGAAAATGAATAAAAAAATACTTATTATAAAGACAGGTGCTCTTGGAGATATAATTAGTAGTTTTCATTTTTTTTTCACATTAAAAGAGAATTTTCCAGATGATGAAATATTTTTACTTACTCAAAAAATTTATAAAGATGCTGTAGAGTTTTGTCCAGTATTTAAAAAAATTTTTTATCTTCCAGAAGGTTTTAATTTTTTAAAATTCTTAAAAATAATTAAAATATTGAGGAGATTAAAATTTAATATGATATGTGATATTCAAGGTAATATAAAGACGAACTTTTACTCTTTTTTAATAGGCGGAAGAAAAAGATATGGTATATATAAAAAAATGATAGGAAGATTATTTTTAACAAAAGGTCTCAGAATAAAAAAAAGGAGAATAAATGGTAAAGTTTTTTATGAAAAATCCAGAAAATCAATATTTGAAATTCTTGGTATTAAAAAATATGTCAAAGAATTAAAAATATATATTCCAGAAGAGAAAAGAGAAATCTTTAAAAATTTTATAAAAAATAATAATGTTAATGAGAATAAAAAGTGGATAATAATTCATCCTTTAACTACAAAAGGTTATCTTGCTAAAAGATGGTTAAAAAAAAATTTTGCTCAACTTGCTGATAAACTTATTGAAGATGGTTATGAAGTTATTTTTGTTGGTAAAGGAGAATTAGAATATGTGAATGATATTATTTTAAAAATGAGAACTAAACCTAAGAATCTTGTAGATAAAACAGATTTTTATAATTTATGTCTTTTAATAGAAAAAGCATCGCTTGTAATAACAACTGACTCAAGTCCTTTACATATATCTTCTATCTTTGGGACAAAAAGCATTGGTATTTTTGGTCCAACAAATCCAGAGAAAATCTGTCCTAAAAATGCTTATTATATTTATAAAAAAGTTGATTGTAGCCCATGTTATAAGAAAAGATGTAAAAGTATGAAATGTATGGAAGAAATTAAGGTTGAAAATGTTTATGATAAAGTTAAAGAAATATTGAAAGATGAGGATAAATATATTAAGTTCAATTGATAAAAGACCAAGTGCAGTAAATAGACAACTTTTAGAATATGGTAATTATTTATATTTAAAAGGACACACTATTTCTATAATAAAAGCAATAAATAGAGGTCTTTCAGATTCAAAAAGAAAAAATTTTGAAAGAAAATTAAGAGAGATTGGTTATTTAATAACTGGAAGAAGGATTAGAAGATTAAAAAAAATACCATGGGCAGAAATTAAATGTCCAACTTATATAATTCCTTCAATTAAAGGAGAATATCTTAAAGATGCTGATATAACTTTTTTCTCCTTTGAATATTATTTACCAATTGTTGAAAAATTACCTGAAAAATATGGCAAGAAAGTAATGAGAGTTTGTAATATTTTTTTTGCAGAAAGAGTCAGTTTTATTTCTGATAATATCTATTTAATCTCTGTTTCTACAATGATTAAAAAAATACTTGAAGAAAAAATAAAAAGAGAGGTTTTTTTACTTGTAAATTCTATTAATACAAAAATTTTCAATAATCCATTAAATAGAGAAAAACCAGAAATAATAGGCATGTTTTTTTACAATAGAAAACCGATTCATAAAGGGATAGAAGAAGGTTTTTGGGTTATGGAGCAATTAAAAAGAAAGTATCCTTATTTAAAATTTCAGGTATGTGGAGAATGGAAAGAAGGATATATTCCAGATTTTGTTAAATTTATTGATGGAAGATATATAGAAAACCTTATTAATTTTTATAGAACAACAGATATATTTATTTTTACAGGTAAAAAAGATGCCTGTCCAAATCCTCCAATGGAAGCAATGGCGTGTAAATGTGCAGTTGTAACTACAAATGTTGGAGGAATTTTAGATTATGCAATACCAAATCAAACAGCAATAGTAGTTGAACCTATGGACAAAGAGGGTATTCTAAAAGGTGTTATTTCTTTAATAGAAAATAATGGTTTTTTTAGAAAAATTTCAAATGAAGGATATAATTATATTCAAAATTTTAGTGTAGAAAAACAGGGTAAGAAATTGGAAGATTATTTTTTATCTATTCTTAAATGAACCAGAAAGTTTCTATCATTATTCCTAATTGGAATGGACTTGAATTACTTAAGAAGAATTTTTATTCAGTTTATGAATCAGTGAAATTACATAATAGTGAAAATGAAATAATAATAGTAGACAATGGAAGTAATGATAAAAGTATAGATTTTATAAAAAAAAATTTTCCAGATGTGAAAGTTATTAAACTTAAAGAAAATAAAGGGTTTGGGTATGCATGTAATATTGGTGTAAAATATTGTAAAAATAAAATCTTCATTCTTTTAAATAATGATGTAAAAGTGGATAAAAATTTTATCTCTCCTTTGCTTAAACATTTCAA
>JAMWCO010000164.1 GCA_023818785.1 Candidatus Omnitrophota bacterium | reverse complement strand
CCAGCAAGACATACAAGTTCAACATTATTTTCCTTTAGAACTTCAATATATTTAATTTCAGTTTTTTTATCAAGTATAGTTTTATACTTTTCACATGGAATACAGATTGCTTTAATTCCTTCTTTTTTTGCTCTTTCTAATGCAAATGCAGATGGATTATCACTTATGACAACACCTATTTTTATTTTTAAATTCTCTTCTTTTATGTAATCAATAATTGCTTGCAGATTTGTTCCTTTCCCTGAAGCAAGAACTCCTATTGTAAACATTTTTTAATTTCCTTTATTTTTTTTAAAACTTTTTTTAATAATTTAACATATTCTTTCTCTTTTTCCAATTCTTTTCCCCTCAATTTTCTCTTTACTCCTTTAATTTTAAATCCTTCATTATATATTAAAAATTTTATATTTTTCAACTTTTCAACCTCTCTTTCAGTATAAATTCTATTCCCTTTTTGGTCTCTCAATATTTTTAAATTTAATTCTTTTTCCCAGTATCTTAATATATGGGATGGGATATCAAGTATTTTTGAAACATCTCTAATATAATAAAATTTCCCTTTCATTCTTTTTTCAATTCCCTAATCATTAAATTTTTAATTTCAATTTTTGGGTCTGTGTCCTTATAAATAATTCTGTATATTGCTTCTGTTATAGGGAGTTCAATTTTATATTTTTTTGACAATTTATAAAATGCCTTTGTAGTTGGTATACCTTCTATAACCATTTTTGTCTTTTTTAAATATTTTTCTTTTCCAATTTTTATAATTCCCTCTCCAAATGACCTATTTCTGCTATGTTTACTAAAAGAGGTTGTTATTAAGTCACCTAAACCTGATAATCCTCTAAATGTTTTTTCTTTTCCACCAAGAAAAGTCCCAATTTTTATCATTTCATTTACCCCTCTTGAAAGATAAGAAGACTTTGTATTTATTCCAAGTTTTAAACCATCAATAATTCCTGCTCCAATTGCTATTATATTTTTAAAAGAACCGCCTATTTCTACTCCAATTATATCATTATTTGTATAAACTCTAAATCTTTCGCAACTTATTAATTTTTGGAAATATTCTGCTATATTTTCATTGGAGGAAGAAACTACAACTGCAGTTGGATATCCTTTAACTATTTCTTTTGCAATCGTTGGACCAGAAATTACAGCAAAGTTATCTGTTTTAATAAATTCCTGTAATATCTCTGACATCCTTTTACCAGTTTTGAAATCAAGACCTTTTGTTCCAATTAAAATAGGTTGGTTTTTATAAATTTTTTTTAGTTTTTTAATTGTGTATTTAAAAAAAGAAGACCTTACAACTATAATTAAAACATTTGCATTTCCCACAATATTTGTTAATGAATTAGTTATTTCAATTGATTCTGGAATCTTTACACCTTTAAAATAATCAATATTTTCTCTCTTTTCAATAAGAATTTTATAATTTTCTTTTAGTGGTTCCCATAAATAGACTTTATATTTTAACTCATTGAGTAAAAGTCCAAGAGCAATTCCCCATCCACCACTTCCAATTATTCCTATTTTTTCTCCCATGGAAAAATGACTTTATTTTCTTTTTTACTTATCAGCCTTTTTATATTCTCTCTGTGTGTGAATAAAATTAAAAATAAGATTAAAATACTTATAAAAAACAAAAAAATATCCTTTAGATAGAAAAATACAAAAAATGGTAAACTGAAGGCGCCAATAATAGAGGCAAATGAGACATATCTAAAAATAAAAACAACTATTAGCCAGATAATAAAAGAAAATAAAGCAGGTAAGGGTAAAAGTCCAATTATAACTCCAAAAGAAGTAGAGACACCTTTACCACCTTTACCTTTTAAAAAAATTGAGAATGAGTGGCCTAAAATAGATAGAATACCACCTGATAGAATTAGTGAATTTGTAAATTTCAATATTTTCCCAATGTAAACAGGTATAAAACCTTTTAGAATATCAAAAATTAAAGTAGGTAATCCATATTTCCAACCACAGATTCTATAAACATTAGTTGCGCCAATATTACCACTTCCAAATTTTCTAATATCAATTTTTTTAAAAACTTTACAAATTAAATATCCTACAGGAATACTACCAATTAAATAACTTAATAAAAAATATAGAAATTTAATCACATTATAAACCAAGGAGTTCTTTTACTTTATCAACTGCACTTCCAGCATCAGGGGCATAAGCATCTGCACCAATTTCATCAGCAAATTCTTGAGTAACAGGTGCTCCTCCAATTATTACTTTCACTTTATCCCTTATCCCTTCTTTTTTAAGAAATTCTATAGTTTCCTTCATTTGTACCATAGTTGTTGTTAAAAGGGCACTCATTCCAATAACTTTTGCTCCACTTTTTGCTGCATCAACAAATTTTTCTGGACCAACATCAATCCCAAGATCAATTACTTCAAATCCAGCACCTTTCCACATCATAACAACAAGATTTTTCCCTATATCATGCAAGTCACCTTTTACTGTCCCTATTGCAAGTTTAGCAATTGGTTTTATGCCTGACTGAACAATTAATGGTTCAAGCAAAATCATACCTTTATTCATTGCCCTTGCTGCTATTAAAACCTCTGGAACATAATATTCATTATTTTTAAACTTTTCACCAACAACCATCATCCCAGCAATTAAACCCTCATTCAATATTTTTTCAACTGGCAAATTCTCTTTTATTGCTTTGTCAACAAATTCTTCTGTTTTTTTCATATCACCTTTAATTACACTTTCTTTAATTCCTAAAAGCAAATCATCTGCCATTTTTTCCTCCTTTGTTTTTAATTTTTAAAATTAAAACATAAAAAAATTTTTTGTCAAGTCTATTTTACATAAAATCAAAAAAGATGTAAAATAAAATTTATTGGGCGGTTAGCTCAGTGGTTAGAGCACTACCCTTACAAGGTAGGGGCCGCAGGTTCAAGTCCTGCACCGCCCAAACTAAAGGAAACGAGAAAAACTTAATTAGTTCTTTGTAAAACTTAAACAGGGATAATTGCAGGACTTGAAGAGAGGCATGTTTAGGAATTAGGACGAATAGGAGTAATTCCTATGCCGAT
>JAMWCO010000163.1 GCA_023818785.1 Candidatus Omnitrophota bacterium | reverse complement strand
GATGGAAAATGGCAGAACTTATTTGACAGAGGTTTCTAAAAAACAAAAAGAACTTTTACAAAAATTTGACTTATCTGTGCCTAATGTGATTACCTAGTTATAAAAAAGCGGGATTTTGGGTTATAACCATGGTTTTGGAACAAAATTATTGAAAGATCTTGGTAATGTGAAACCAGTAATTACGGTCTGTCAAGCATTCCACTATGCAGGTTATACGCCAACACCAGATGATTTAAGAGAATGGGTATCTCAAGCGTTAAAAATGGGAGCAGTTCGTATAGAATTTTATGAAGACTATGAAAGATACAGGCATCCTGAACTTTATAAGGAAATGATCCGTCTTTCAAAAGTTATCACAAGTATGAATAAAGTTAATGTTCCTGATGATCCTGATACAGGTATAATCGTAAGTTTAGATTCAGAAGCAGCAAAAAATGTAACTGGGGAGTGTCTTTCAGGAGACGAAATTTATGCTGCATACTCAATACTTGGTGAAAAAATAGGTTCGTGGTTTGAATTTGTTTCAGATAGGCAATTGGAAAGAGGTGAAAAGGATTTGAAAAAATATAAAATAGTTTATTTACCACTTGGGAAATATATGACAAGACAATCTGTTAAGAAAATAGTAAATTATGTGAAAAACGGAGGGGTTTTGGTTATTACAGATCCACTTGCCTTTGAATACAACATAGATGGAAGTTCCCTTGCAAATTATAGAGAAGATATAACAGGAGTGAAAATTGAGAAAACTACATTTGATGCAGATAGATTTAAGATAAAAGGGATTGAAGGGCTAAGTGAGATTTTATTTAAGAAAAAAGGAAGTTTTTATGAAAAAATTCATCAGGCATATTCAGTTAAAAGTTCTGGTTCAGAAGTGAAGGTATTAGGAGAATTTGTTAATGGTAAAGGTGCTATATTTGAGAAAAATTATGGAAAAGGTAAAGTTATATATTTTGCAGCAAATCCAATGGCACCTGATATTTTGTTAATAGATACAAAAATAGATGAATTATTTAGATATTTTCAAAAAATTGTGGGAGCCAAAATAGATAGGCCCATTTGGAGGTTTTTAATTCCAGAAAAATAAATGTTGATATAAAATTTGGAATTTTAATTAAAAATTTTTAAGGGGTAATAAAAAAGGGAGTTTTTATTTTATTTCTATATCCGCATAAAAATTGAGTAATTTCCACTTTATTTTTACCTTCTATTTTTAATTCTTTTATTTTTATTGTTCCATTTCCACAGGCAACCTCTATATAATCTTTTTCAATTTTTATTGTTTCTCCTTCTTTCCCAAGTTCCCCTCCCCTATTTCTTATTATATTTAGGGTTCCAACTAACACCTACGAGGTATTAAAAGGGATTATACTTCTTTATTTAAAAAAACACTTTATGAAAAATTGGAAGAAAAATTTAATCCTGTTAATGTCAATAGTAATTAGCAAACATACATCAGGAACATCCCATTTTTTCCTCAACAGCATTTTGCTCCAATTTTTTCTGCAAGATAAAGGGACTTTTTACACTTTTCTATTGCTTTTTTCTTTCTTGCTCATCAGAACTTAAAGGATTAGACCATGCTCCTACTTCTGCAATAATAATTTTTTCTTTTTCTGTTACTTTTCTATATTCTTCAATAATTTCTTCAGCTGTATCTTATTAATAGGACAATAACTTGCTTTATAACCTTCTTTTTTAATTAAGTTAATCCATTCTTCAGGATTATTATATTTTTCAAATAAGGGACCACCAAGTTTCATTTTTAATTTAAAAACCTGTATCTGCTTCTATTTTCTTTTTCATCTCTTCAGACACCATTTTTAGAATACCTTTTTCTTCACCTTGTTGAAATTTCAAATATATTGTTGTAATCTGTCCTTCCCATAAATATTCATTTTCGTCTATTTTTTCTCCTTCACCAAATCTTTCCAAAGTTACTGTTTTTAAATTTTCAAAATTTGCTTTCCCTTTTGTTTCAACTAATACACTCTCAAACTGGTCTTTATAGAATCTATAAGTAATTTTTTCAAGTTTCGCTTTTCCTATCTGCATATTATCATCTGTTTTTAAATATTCTTTAAAGTTTCCTTCTTCTTTTATTAATTTCAAATTTGGTATTTGAGTACTATATGTAGTCCATTTAATTCCTCTAAAAGCATCTGGTTCATTTTTATATTTTTTTTCAGTTTCTTTACTTCCATATCTATAATAACTTTCAGGAACCAATCTTGATATTTCGTTTACTGCATTATTTATCATAATCATAACTGCTTCCCCTGTAGGAGTGTTTTTATATTTTTCAAATCCACCTCCAAGTATAACTCCACCAATTCCTGCACCACCAGCAATTCCAACTTTTGATTTTGATGCTTTCCCTTCAACGGTTGTAGAATTTATAATTCTTCTTGTCCTTACATCTATTAATCTTATTACAGCCTGAATATATGCTTCTTCTTTTTTGACTGCAATACCAACTCCAAAAGGTGTCGGTATTACAAATCCACCTCCACCTGTTCCTTCTGCATGTGGTTCAAAAGCAGTAAGTGCTCCAACTACAACTATATCAGCAACTTCAAAAGTTCCTTTTTCCAGTTCTTTTTTACTCCAGCCAGTTTCTGCAAATTTGAATTCTTCTTCAAGGTCTTTTATTGCATCTTTTTCAATAACTATAAATTTACCGGTTTTAAAAAGAGCATCAATAAGCATATCTCTAATACCATTTCCCATTTCCCATGTTGCTTTTGGAGCTTTTACATCAAATCTTGCAACCGCTATCCTTGCTTTTGGTCCTTCATATTTAATTACTTCTTCAACTGTAGTTTGACCTGTCTTTACTTCTGTTTTTACTTGACAAAATAAAGAGATGATTAAAGATGGAAAAATTAAAATATAAATCTTTCTCATATTCCCTCCTTTTTCTCATCAAATAATATAGTAAAAATATTCAAATGTCAATTAAACAAGAAAAGAAAGAACTCTGTTAACATATTTTATTGTAAGAATGTCTTTATTAATATCTCTTCTATTGATTCTATTTTCTGAAATAAAAAGTTATATCTCTCTTTATTTACATTTTCT
>JAMWCO010000012.1 GCA_023818785.1 Candidatus Omnitrophota bacterium | reverse complement strand
AGGTATTGGATTTAATTTAAAAAGTTTATAAATAATAAAATAAGAAATTGTTTGTAATGGTCTATAAAAATTTGAAGGGATACCAGCACCTTTATATAAATCTACTTTGAAAAAAATAAAAAAATTTTTTAAATTTTTTATATAATAATTCCCTCTAATCAAAGAAAAATCATCCCATATAAAAGGATTAAAGATTGAATTTAAATAAATAAGAAATGTAATAACTCCAATCAATAAAAATTTTTTTAACATATTCTTGGGAATTGTTCGCCAACTGGTTGTTCAATAACTCTCAATGAACCATTGATAGTTTGCATTAAAACTTTTCCTTTTGGTTCTTTTACAATCTCACCTATTATTTCTGCCTTTTCGCCATATTTTGTATTTCTCATAATTTCTATAATCTTTTCACTATCTTTTTTATCACAAACAATAACAACTTTCCCTTCATTTGCAATATTTAAAGGCTCAAAACCAAGTATTTCACATATTGATAAAACTTCTTTTTTTATAGGTATTTTTTCTTCATAAATAATAATCCCAAATTCTTTATTTTTAACAATTTCATTCAATGTGCTTGAAAGACCACCCCTTGTTGGATCTCTCATAAATTTAATTCTATTAGATACTTTTAAAATTTTATTTATAAGATTATTCAATGGAGCACAATCACTTTTTATATTTGATTTAATTTCAAATTCATTTCTTGCAATTAAAATAGATAATCCATGTTCTGCAATATCTCCATTTATTATAATTACATCTCCCTCTTCAATATATTCTCTCCCAATTTTAATTTTTTTATCTTTTATACCAATTCCACTTGTATTTATAAAAATTTTATCTCCTTTCCCTTTCTCAACCACTTTTGTATCTCCAGTAACTATTTTAACACCTGCTCTTTTTGCTATATTTCTCATTGAATTTACTATTTTTTCAATATTTTTAATCTCAAAACCTTCCTCAATAATAAAACTAACTGAAATATATAAAGGAGTTGCTCCACAAACTGCCAAATCATTTATTGTCCCACAGATAGAAAGTTTACCTATATCACCACCAGGGAAAAAAATTGGATTAACAGTATATGAATCTGTTGTAAAACAAATATCAATCTCTTCAAATTCAATAATTGCAGAATCTGTAAGTTTTTCAATTATTTCATTTCTAAAATTCTTTAAAAAAATGTTCTCTATTAAATCATATGTCAATTTCCCACCACTCCCATGAGATAAAATTATTTTATCTTCTTTCATATTTATAATAGGTACTACATGTTCCTTCAAATGAAACCATACATGGACCAACTGGATTTGAAGGATTACAAATTTTTTCAAATAATGGGCAATCAAAAGGTATCTTTTTACCTTTTAAAATTTCTCCACAAAAACAAGATTTTTTTTCTTTAACTTCTCCAATATTTATCTTAATTTTCTCTTCAATATCAAATTCTTTATATTCTTCCCTTAATCTTAAACCACTATTTTTAACATTACCTATTCCTCTCCATTCTGAATCAGATGGTTCAAATACACTATATAATACCTGTTGGGCTATAATATTCCCATTATCCCTTACAACTCTTTTATATTCATTTATAACTTTTGGTCTATCATTAATTAAACTTTTTAAAATTAAGTAAATAGAGAAAAGAATGTCAACTGGTTCAAATCCACTTATAACACATGGTATTTTATATTTATCAGGTATAAATTTATATGAATTGGCTCCTATAATTACACTGACATGCCCTGGACATATAAAACCATCTATTTCAATTTCTTTATCTTGTGATAAAAATTCCATAATAGGTGGAATAAGTTTACTACCACAAAGTATAAAAAAATTTTTTATATTTTTTTCTTTTGCAATTTTTATTGTTTCTGCAATCAAAGGAGTTGTTGTCTCAAAACCGATAGAAAGAAAGACAACAATTTTATCTAAATTTTCTTCTGCCAATTTTAATGCATCATATGGAGAATAAAAAACAAATATTTTTGAACCATTTGCTTTTTCTTTTTCAAGAGAAGAAAAAGAACCAGGGACTCTCAACATATCCCCAAAAGTTGCTAATATAACATCTTTCATCTTTGAAAGTAATATTGCTTTATCTATATAACTTGTTGGTGTTACGCAAACAGGACATCCAGGCCCTGAAATTAATTTTATATTTTCTGGCATTAAAGACCTTATTCCAAATCGTCCTATAGATACAGTATGAGTCCCACATACTTCCATTAAAATAATATTTTTCTTAAGTTTTTTAGATATTTTATGAATTTTTTTAACTAAATTTTTCTGTAAATCTGTTTTTCTGTATTCTTCTATATATTTCATTTTAGTTGTTCTATAATTTTAAGTGTTTCATCTGCATCAGTTTTACTTAATTTCTCAATAGCAAAACCAGCATGAACAATCACATAATCTCCTTTTTTTAATTTCCCAATAAATGAAATATTAACTTTCCTTTTATTTTTACCAATAGAAACAATAGCAAAATCACCCATTATTTTTTCAACTTTCATTGGAATTGCAAGACACATTTTTATCCTCTTTGTTTTATAAAATTTTCAATAATTTTATTTATATCATTTTGAGTCTTTGAATCAATTTTCTGGACTTCACTTAAAATTAAAGTTGCCTTTCCTACAGAAACCTTACCTTCAAAATATACTGGATTTCTCTCATCTGTTGTTATCCATATATCCATCCTTCCATCTTTAAATCTTTCTCTTTTACTTCTTGCAACTGGTTCAACTATGAATACTTCCTTCTCTCCTAAATTTGGTAATCTCTTTATTTTCCTCCCTTTAAAGTTTATTTTCAAATACCATTTTTCAGGTAATGCAATAGGAAATTCAGTATTTTGAATATTTTCAAGATTGGTATTTCTTAAAAAATAAAAAATTGAAAGAGAATCAAAAATATCTTCTTTAAATTTAATTATATTTCTTTTTGTTGAATATAATTTTTTATTTTTATATTTTTTTTCTATACAAGTATATTGCTTGGCATTCCAGTCAAAAAATATTTCTGTTATTTTTTCTTTCCCACCTGTTTTTGTATATAAATAAAAATATTTTGTTTTCCCTGTTTTTTTATCAATAAAAGAATCAATTCTGTTATATCCATAACCTATCTGAGCAGGTAATCCAGTAGGTATACTAATGCCAGTAAGATGAAAACTCTCTTTTTCTTCAAGACATATAACAATCGCATTTCCAAAATTCATTAAATTCCATTTTAGATTATAAATTAAACATTCTCCATCCCATTTCTTAAGGTATATTTCAGGAAGAGGTTCTTCAAATTTCTTTTCTTTTTTTGATATTAATTTTTCTTCTTTTGGTAAAATAGCGACTTGGTCTTTTATTTCTGGTTTTAAATTTTTTTTTAATTCTACTTCTTCCTTTTCAATTTCTGTCTCCTCAATTTTTTCTGGAATTTCTTCCTTAACTTCTTCTGGTTTCTCCTCAATTTCTTCTTTAAAATAAACTTGTGGAATTTGCTCTAAATCTTTTTCTCTCTTTTCTTTTTTTTCGCATATACAACCAGATAGAAAAAAGAAAATGCTTACTAAAATTATATATTCTTTCATTTAACACCCCTAAAAACTATTAAATTTTTACCATTTTTTTAGATATAAATCAACCTTTAGAATATTATTTCTCCTTATTCATCATCAAATAAATAACAGGAACAAGCAAAAGCGTAATAATCCATGAAACTAAAAATCCACCAATTGCAGGAACTCCAAATGATTGCCATATTTCTCCACCAGTACCTTTCCCAAGTGCCATAGGTATCATCCCGAAAATTGTTGTTAAAGAAGTCATCATTATAGGTCTTAATCTATTTCTTGCTCCTTTTATTATTGCATCAAGTAATTCATATCCTGTTGTCCTTAAAATATTTATATAATCAACAAGAACAATAGCATTATTAACAACAACTCCCATAAGCATTATTATAGACATAAATGAAGCAACAGAAAAGTTTACGCCAGTAATAAGTAAAAAGATTATACTCCCAATAAATGTAAATGGTATAGAAAAGAAAATTATAAAAGGTGTTTTAAATGATTCAAATTGAGCAACCATAACCATATAAACAAGAACAACTCCAAGAATGAGTAATAATCTTAAGTCAGCAAAACTTTCTCTTTGCTCTTTTACCATCCCTCCATAATCAATAATAATATCTTTTGGTATATTCAAATTTTTTATTTCATTTTTAATATCTTCTACTACTTTGCTCATTGCTCTTTTATATGTATCACATCTAACCTTAACAATTCTTTGTCTATTTTTTCTATCTATTTGAACAGGACCTGGCTCAAATTCTATTTTAGCAACATCTTTCAATTTAATAACCTTTCCAGAAGATGTAAATAAAGGCATCTCTTCTATTTTTTCAATATTATACCTTTGAAATTCTTCTAATTGAACAAAAATATCAAAATCCTCTCCACCTTCTCTATATTTTGTTGCAGTATATCCATAAATATAATTTCTTAAAATTTGAGAAATCTGTGCTGTTGAAATACCTAAATTTTTTGTCTTTTCTTTATCTACTTTAAGATGTAATTCTATCCTGTCCTTTTTGTAAGAAATGTCAACATTAACTGCACCAGGTATTTTCTCTATTTTTTCCTTTAACATTTCACTATATTTAACAATTTTATTAAGGTCTGAACCTTTAAGTTCTATTTCAATTTGTTTTGCTCCACCCATAAGCATTGATTGTAGTGGACTTGCAGTTGAAATAGAAAATAATTCAATTCCAGGTATATCTTTTACTCTTTTTCTTATAATTTCCGCCATTTCTTTGTCAGTTCTTTTTCTTTCTTCTCTCCATAAAAGTCGTGCAGATATACTTCCAGCATAAGAACCCTCTTCCCTTCCAATTGCTGAATATATCCCAGTTGCAGATTCTCCACACATTCCATACCAGGCAATCATTTCTGGTATTTCTTCCTCATAAATTTCTCCAATCTTTTTAACAACTTTATCTGTTTCTTCAAGACGAGTTGCTGGATTCATTAAGATTGTTGTCTCTATCCTTCCTGTGTCTGCATCAGGGAAAAATTCTACACCTATAAATTTAAAAAGAAAAATGGATATAAAAAATAGAATTAGAATTATATAAAGAAATAAGTTTCTATGTTTTAAACACCATTTTAATAAATCAGTATAAATATCGTCTACCTTCTTCAAAAATATTTCTCCAATTTTATAAAATTTTGTTTCTTTGTGCTCTCTTTTTTTTATAATTTTTGAAGAAAGCATAGGCACAAGCATTAAAGCAACAATAAGTGACATAAAAATTGTTGTAGAAACAATATAACCAAGTTGTTTGAAAATTATACTTATAAAACCTTTTGTAAAGATTAAAGGAATAAAAACAACAATAGTTGTAATTGTTGAAGCAATAATAGGAGTCCCAACTTCACTTGCTCCATAAATACTTGCTTTTTCAATTCTTTCACCTTCCTCAAAGTGTCTTGTAATATTTTCAAGTATAACAATTGAATTATCAACAACCATACCAATTGCAATTGCAAGAGACATAAGAGATATAATATTTATTGTAAATTTACCAATATAAAGGAATAAAAATGCACATATTAAAGAAAAAGGAATTGATATAGAAACAATGAAACTTAAATTAGTTCTTCTTAAAAGAAAAACAGTCACAAGAATAACAAGAATACCAGCAGTTATTATAGTATTTACAAGGTTTTTTATTGATTTTATTATCATTTCTGCCGAATCAAATAAAACATCAATTTTTATCTCATTTGGAATAACATTTCTAATCTCTTTAATCTTCTTTCTTACATTATTTGAAACAACAACAGTATTTCTTCCTGATTGTTTTTGGACTATTAAAATAAGTGTTTCTTCTCCATTTGTATATGCTTTTGATTTTTCTTCCTCATAATAATCGTCAACTTTTGCAACATCTTTTAAATATATTGGTCTTCCTTCAATTGTTTTAATTAAAATGTCTCTAATTTCCTCAGGATGAACAAATCTTCCTTTAATCCTTAAGAAATAATTTCTTCTACCTTTTTTTATCTCTCCAAGAGGAAAATCAATATTTTCTTCTATCAATCTGTGAATTATTAAATCTGGTGGTATTTTATAACCATTTATTTTTTCCCAATCAAGATAGATATTAATTTGCCTTTTTATTCCACCAAAAATCATAACTGTTCCAACACCTTCTGCTCTTTTTATCTGGTCTGAAATCTGTCTATCTGCAATATAATACAAATCCTTCCACAATGTCTTTGATGATACAGATAAAACTAAAACAGGAGTCATTGATGTTGAAAACTTAAATATCATTGGTTCTTCTGCATCTGGAGCATGTTTATAAATATCTTTTTTAGCAAAATCAAGTCTATCTTTTACATCATTTACTGCTACATCAAGGTTTTTACCCCATTTAAATTTACAACTAACAATAGAAAGATTATCCTTTGAAATTGAATTTAATTCATCAAGATCTTCAATACCTATTAAATAATCTTCAAGATATTTTGTTACATCATTCTCAACATCTGAAGCATTTACTCCTGGATAAGGGACTATCACAGAAATAACTGGAACTTCAATTTCAGGCATAAGGTCAACAGGTAATTTAGGTATTGTTATAAAAGAAATTATTAATATTGCAAGAAAAATCATTAAAGTTGTATATGGTCTTCTAACTGAAAATTCTGGCAGATTCATATTTTTTCTCCTATTATTTTTATCTTTTTGCCTGTATCAAGAATTCCGTGAGATGTCACTATAACAACATCATTTTTATTTAATCCTTCCTTTATCTCTATATAATTTTCTTTAATTCCCCCAACTTTTATATATACTTTCTCAGCAGTATTATCTTTAACTTTAAAACAATAATAATTTCCACTGGCAGGTAATTTCATAACTGCATCAAGAGGAATAGAAATTACTTTTCTTTCACCCACTATTATTATCCCTTTACAATACATCCCTGGCTTTATAAGAAAATTTTTATTTTCAACAATAACTTCTACATTAACTCTTCTTGTTTTTTCATCTGCTATAGGATATATTTTTGAAACTTCCCCAAAAAAATCTTTTTCAGGATATGCATCAATTTTAATTAAAACATTCTGACCAATTTTAACTTTACCAATTTCTTCACTCCCAATAGGCAATATAATTTTTACTTTACTTATATCCACAATAGAAACAATAGGCACAGACCTCATCATAGAACTCTCTGTAATCAATTCTCCTTCATCAATAAATTTTTCTGCTATAAATCCATTTATGGGAGAATAAATAAATGCTTCATTAATACGGATTTTGGCAAGTTCAAATTGTTTTTTTAATGATTCAAGTTGATGAGAAATAACTTCATAACTTGTTTTTATATCATCAAGTTTTTTTTCTGAAATAACTCCTTCTTTATATAATTTCATAAACCTTTCGTAGTCCTTTTTAATATTCTGAAGATTTACTTCTGTTGCCTTTATCTGATTTTCTATATTTTCATAATCAATTTTTCTTTTTTTATAATCAATCTGGGCTATAAAATCACCCTTTTTAACATAATCTCCTTCTTTAACATTTAAATTTTCAACTTCTCCACTTATTTCAGAATAAATTACTACCTTTTGGTATGGTTCAATCTCTCCAATACATTCAATCTCATCCTTTATAATAATTTCTTTAACTTTGGCAACTTCAACAGGTATTTCTTCTTCTATTATCTCAATTTTTTTATCTCTTTCTTTTTTATGAATATTCCATAAAATTGCCAAAATCACTATTAAAAACAAAATTAAATATATAATCTTTTTCATTTTCCCTCCATCTTTAAAATTCCACTTGCCTTTTCAAGTTGAATATAGGTAATTTTATATTCATATAAAGCATTTAAATAATTATTTTTTGTTTCTGTTAAAGAGGTAATTGCCTCAATTACATCTAAACTTGTTGCAAGTCCTTCATTATAAAGAAGTTCTGCTACTCTCAAATTTTCTTCTGCAAATTCTATCTGCTTTTCTATTTCTTTCACCTTCTCTTCTAATGATTTTAAATTTAAATATATATTTTTGACTTCCATTTCTATTGAATCTTTTAGTAATTCAAATTCTTTCTCTAATCTTTCCTTCTCTTTTTCTGCTTTTTTTATCCTATCCTCTGTCTGTCTCCAGTTCCATATATCATAAGTAAGTAAAATTCCTGTATTCCAGTTATCACCCCAACTATATCTTGATGTCTGGGTTCCTTTCTCAATATTATAATTAAAAAAGAAATAAATCTGCGGATATAAATTGCTTCTTTCAATTTCTATATTTTTCTCATAAATAGAAATTACTTTTGCAAAACTCTTTATCTCTTTTCTCTCCTTTAAAGCATTCTCTTTCCACCAGTTATAATCCTTTTTTTCTTCTTTTTCTTCAAGTATATCTTCAACTTCAAATTCATTTTCAATGGATCTATTTAAAATAAAGTTGAGATTTGCTTTTGCTTTTTTTAAATAACTCTCGCTCTCAATTATTTTAGTTTCAGCATTTTTTAAAGCAACTTCTGTCTTTAAAATGTCAAGTTTTGTTGCCATACCAAGTTCAAACATCCTTTTTGCATTTATTAAATGTTTTTCAAGATTTTCTTTATATTTAAAAGATGTTTGAAGAATCTTTTTTGCCTTCAAAACATTAAAATATGCATTTTTAACATCCATAATTATATTTGAGAATTCATTTTCATAGTCAATTTTTGATTTTTCATAATACTCCTTACTTATTTCAAATCCCTTTTCTATTTCCCATCCAGTGAATAATGGTTGACTTATTGTAAATTTTAAAGTGTAGGTATTATCATCCAATATTTTAAAAGGGGGGAAATTGCCAAAAGTTATACCTTCATAATCTCCAAGATATGTATAATTAAAAGAAACTGATAAAGATGGATATAAATATTTTCTGGATATTTCTGTTTGATAGTAGTTTTGTTCAATTTTATCTCTATAAATTTTTAATTTTAGATTATTTTCAATAGCAATTTTTACACAATCTGTAAGTGTTAGTATTTCCTCACAAAAGGTAATATTAATAAAAATTAAAGATAATATTAAAAATTTCTTCATTTTTTAATTCCATTTACAAAGATTTCAAAAATTATGTCTTTTTTTTCAACAAGGTGATATCGCCTTCCATCTATAATCCATTTGTGAATATTCCCATGTAAAATACCAATTAGAGAATATATAATATCATCTAAATTAATTCTTTTTATTTTCCCTTTTCCTATTTCTTTTCTAAATCCATCTTTCATAAAATTATCCCATTTTTTAAAAAAATCCTTCCAGAAATTTTCAAAACTTTTTCTTTTTATGAATGGTTTCTCTTGAAGTAAAATTTTAAAAAGTGAATAATTCTTTTCATGATAAGAAAGATATATTTCAATTCCTTTTTTTAATCTTTCAAAGAAGTCTTCTATCATTTCAGTTTCTTTTTTAATCTCTTCCATAAGTTTTTCAAGACCTTCTTTTATTATTGAGAAAAATAAATCTTCTTTGTCTCTAAAATAAAGATAAAAAGTGCCTTTCCCAATACCTACTTTTTTAGTAATTTCATCAATAGTTGTTTCAGTATACCCTTTCTCACTTATAATCTTTTCTGCTACTTTTAAAATCAATTCTTTTTTATTTTTCATTTTGACTGACCAGTCAGTTTTATATTATACTAACATAATTAAGTTTTGTAAACTTGCTATATATAAAAATAAAAAGTAAAATTTAAATATGGTATTCAGGAAGCATTATAGTTTAACAAAAGGCGAAATAAATTTAACCCCTCTTGTTGATGTTGTTTTTCAATTAATTATATTTTTTATGTTAAGTTCAAGTTTTATAATGCAACCCGGAATAAAAGTAAAATTACCAAAAGCAGAAACTACTGATATAATAAAAGAAAAGGAAATATTCATTGATATAACAGAGGATGGCACTATATTATTTAAAGGTAAAAAGGTTAATCTTCACCAACTTGAGAATATTTTAAAAGAGGAGATAAAAAATAAAAAGGAAGATATAATTCTCATTATAAAGGGAGACAAGGAAACAAAACATGGTATAGTAGTTAATGTTATGGATATTGCAAGAAAATCTGGCATTGAAAGGATTGCTATAGGGACTATTCCAGAATTTGAATAATGGGAAGAAATAATATCTTTTTAAAGACATTTATTTTAAGTTTTCTTATCCATATTATAGGTATATCTCTTTTTTCTATTTTTTTACCATTGCCTATGAAAAAGAAAAAACCAATAGAATTATTTTTTTATCCAATGTTAGAAACGAAAAAATTTTCTCCGAAGGATAGATTAAATTTAAGAGAAATTAAAGAAAATATTGGAGAGGAAAAAATATCTCCCATAAAAGAGGTCTCCTCAATAAATATTTCTTCAAAAGATGTAATTGGTGAAAAGGAATATGTAAGTCAAGTGAACCTACAATTAGATATTGAAAAATCTGATTTTATCATAAATATACCTTCATTCCCTACTTTAAACATTCAGGAGAATATTAATGAAAACTTAATAGAAGGGCCTGCTGGACAAAGGAAATTGATTTATAAGGAAAAAATAGAATATCCTTTATGGGCACAAAAGAAAGGTATTGAAGGGAAAGTCAAAATAAAATTCTGGGTAAATCCTGATGGTAGAATATTTGATAGTGAAATTTATATTTCTTCAGGGAATCCAGAACTTGATTTTTATGCACAAGAAATTTTTAAAAAATGGTTATTTGAACCAATAAATAAAGATGAAATTGTCTGGGGAATTATAACGATTATTTTTAAACTAAAATGATAAAAATCCCAATTGACCTTGCTGCATGTATATATTTGTCAGTAAGTATTATAATTTTAATTTTATGGATTTTTTTTGAAAAAAAGAGAGAGGTTAAAAATATATATGAGGATAATCTATGGCAGTGTCCTATCTGTTTTTTTGAATATATTGATAGTAAAAATAAAGAAATAAGCAGATGTCCAAGATGTAAAACACTTCACAAAAAGAATGAAAAATGTTAAAATTTATGAAGCAAGGAGGGAAAATGATAACTGAAATAGGAATAGTAGCAGGAGAAATATGGCAGTATCTTGAGAAATACAATGAAACAAACTTATCAAAACTGATTGAATCAACGGGAAGGGATAGAGATTTACTTATAATGGGGCTTGGATGGCTTGCAAGAGAAGGGCATATTATTTTAAGTAAGAAAGATAATGATTATAAGATTGTTTTAAGGAAAAGGGAGTAACTGGGGGATCGTCTAACTGGTAGGACACGGGACTCTGGATCCCGGCGTATAGGTTCGAGTCCTATTCCCCCAGCATAAATTTTTAATAAGAAAGGAGGAAGAATGAAAGTAAGAATTGACGAAGAACTTTGTACTGGATGTGGACTTTGTGTTGATACTTGTCCTGAAATTTTTGAAATGGGAGAGACGACTGCTCAAGTTAAATCTTCAAATGTACCAGTTGAATTTCAAGAAAAAGTAAAAGAGGCAGCAGAAAATTGTCCAGTAGAAGCGATAATAATTGAATGAAAAAAGAATTTTTTATATATGTTGTTTTTTTACTTTTAATAAAAGAGGTGAATCCTTTTTTCTTAATTTTAAAACCAGAAGAAAAGGCAAGAAAATACTTTAAATTATCTCTTGAAGAATATAAAAAAGCAATTAGAGAAAATCCAAATAATTATGAAATTATAGAAGAATATACAAAATTACTTGAAGCAACAATAGGAAAAACAGAAAGTAGAATAGAACTTGCTTTAATTTTTAAAGAATTAAATTTGCAAATAAGGGTTTCTGAATTATTAGTTGAAATTTTATTAAAAGATAGAGAGAATGCACTTAAATATATTGAAAAAAGAATAGAAAAATCTTATGATATAAAAGAAAAAATTAATCTTTATTCTATAGCAACTCAACTTTCTCCTCAGAATCCTTTATACTGGTATAATCTTGGGAAATTACTTATAGGAATAAATAAAGAAAAAGAAGGGGTTTTAGCACTTGAAAAAGCATACAATTATAATTTAAAAGATATTTCTCTTTTTTATTATCTTTCCCTATATGAATTTAATAGAGGAGATTTTGAAAAAGCAAAATTTTATATCAATGAAGGGCTTAAAATTTCAGAAGACCTTTTTCTTCATAAAATGCTTTTAAAAATTTATTTACTTGAGAAAAATAAGGAAATGGCTAAAAAAGAAAGAGAAAAAATCAATGAATTGATTGCTTTAAAGGAACTAAAAGGGCCAGAACTTAAAAGAAAAAAAGAGGTAATTGTTAAAAAAGAAAAAATAGAAGGTCCTTCTTTACCATCAAAATATGGAATTTGCGCCTTCCCATTAAATTATCCAGACCCAATAGATAGAAGATTAAATAAATATGGAAATGGGATATGGCTCCATGCTACTCCAATAGAAAAACCACCTTTTAATAGCGAAGGTTGTATAGTTGTAAATGATTCTGATATGAAAGAAATTATGGAATATATTGAGGTTGGAAAAACTTTTATATCTATTTTCAAAGATAATTCTTTTCTAAAATTTCCATATTTAAAAGAAATAATTGATATTGTGAAAAATTGGGAAATTGGATGGGAAAGTAAAGATATTTCTAAATATATAGATTTTTATGATGAAAAATTTTTATCAGATGGGAAGGATAAGAAAGAATGGAAATTGTATAAGGAAAGAATAAATAAAGCAAAAAAATATATAAAAATAGATATCTCTGATTTACAGATTTTACCTTATGGAGAAACAAAATTTGGTTATATTGCAGTTGCTTTCTTTAAACAAAAATATAAATCAGACAATTTTTCATCAGAGGTAAGGAAGATTTTATATTTAGTTAAAAGAGATAATGCTTGGAAGATAATCTGCGAATATACTTTATAAAAATGGAAATATATCCTGATTTTGATGAGTTTAAAAAAATAAGTAAAAAAACAAATGTGATTCCTTTATATACATCTTTTCTTTCTGACTTTGAAACACCTGTATCAGCATTTTTAAAGATTGCAAAAGGAAGTTATAATTTTCTTTTTGAAAGTGCAGAACAAGAAGAGAAAACAGGGAGATATTCTTTTATTGGCTCATATCCAGAAATAATAATAAAAGGTAAAGGAGAAAATGTTGAAATTATAAATTATTCTGCGAAGGGAAAAGAAGAAGTTAAAAAAAAGTTATCATTAAATATTATACAAAAATTTTTGAGTGAATATCAATCTGTAAAAATAAAAGAATTGCCTTCATTTACAAGTGGTTTTGTTGGTTTTATTTCCTATGATTATATAAGACAGATTGAAAAAATACCTGATATTGCAGAAGATGATTTGAAACTACCAGATTTTATATTCTTCTTTCCTAAAAAATTTATAATTTTTGACCATTTTAAAAGAAAAATTTATTTGATTACAAATATATTTATTGAAAAAGATAGAAATTTAAAAGAAAAATATGAAGAAGGGAAAAATTTGATTCTAAATTTTGTTAATGAATTTCAAAAGCCATTTAAGTTAATAGATGTAAGTTATCAAGAAAATAGTTACCAATTTAAAAGTAATTTTTCAAAAGAGGAATTTTTAAAATCTGTTAAAAAAGTAAAAAAATATATACGGGAAGGAGATATAATACAAGCAGTAATTTCTCAAAGATGGGAAAAAGAATTGGATATTGAACCATTTAAAATATATAGAGCATTAAGAAGTTTAAATCCATCTCCTTATATGTTTTTTCTTGAACTTGGTGATTTAAAATTAATTGGTTCTTCTCCTGAAATACTTGTAAAACTTGAAAATGGGATTGCGACTTTAAGACCAATAGCAGGAACAAGAAGAAGAGGTAAAGATGAAAAAGAAGAGAAAAAACTTGAAGAAGAATTATTAAATGATGAAAAAGAAAAAGCAGAACATATTATGCTTGTTGATCTTGGTAGAAATGACCTTGGTAGAGTTTGTTATCCAGGAAGTGTAAAAGTAACATCCTTAATGGAGATAGAAAAATATTCACATGTTATGCATATTGTTTCAAATGTTGAGGGTAAATTGAAGAAGAATAAAACACCTATTGACTTATTACATTCTGTATTCCCTGCAGGAACAGTTACAGGAGCACCTAAAATAAGAGCAATGGAAATAATAGAAGAGATAGAAAAAACAAAAAGAGGACCATATGCAGGAGCAGTTGGTTATTTCTCTTTACAAACAAGTTTAGATTTCTGTATAACTATAAGAACATTTATAATAAAGGGCAAAAATTTATATATTCAGGCAGGAGCAGGAATTGTTGCAGATTCTAAACCTGAAAAAGAATATGAAGAGACAAAAAATAAAGCAAAAGGATTAATGGAAGCATATAAATTATCAAAAAGGATATAAAAATGATATTAATGATAGATAATTATGATTCTTTTGTTTATAATCTTGTTCAATATTTTGGAGAACTTGGTGAAAAAATAATTGTTTATAGAAATGATAAAATAACATTAAAAAAAATTGAGAGATTGAAATTTGATAGAATTGTGATATCACCTGGGCCTAAAAGACCTGAAGATGCTGGCATTTCCTGTGAAATAATTGAGAAATTTAGCGGTAAAATCCCAATACTTGGTGTATGCCTTGGACATCAATGTATTGGGCATGTATTTGGAGGTAAAATTACTTACGCAAAAAAACTTATGCATGGTAAAACATCTTTAATTTACCATAATGGAGAAGATATATTTAAAAATATTGAAAATCCATTCATTGCTACAAGATACCATTCTCTTGTAATAGAAAAAGAGAATTTACCAGATTGTCTTGAGATAAATGCATGGACAGATGATGGGGAAATAATGGGAGTAAGGCATAAAGAATATAAAATTTTCGGAGTTCAATTCCATCCAGAATCAATATTGACAAAGGAAGGTAAAAAAATACTAAAAAACTTTTTGAGAATTTAATAATTTTGTATAATTTTTATAGAAAAAAAGGAGGAATTATGAGATTTAAAAATTTAAGTTTGATTTTAATTTTTTTAATTACATATCGGATTGGGTTTTGTGAAAATAGAAATAGATATATCAAAAGAATTAAAATTGCAGAAAATCTTCTTGAATATATGTTAAAACAGCCAGATGTTGGAATTCCTTTATCTCTGATAAAAGAATGTTATGGAGTTATATTTATAAGACAATTTAAAGGTGGTTTTCTTCTTGCAGGTAAAGGTGGTGAAGGAATAGTTATTGCAAGAAATAGAGAAACAGGAGAATGGAGCCCTCCAGGTTTTATTGGCTCTATTGAAGTCAGTTTTGGCTGGCAGATAGGAGCACAAATGGCTGATTTAGTTTTATTAATTATGAATGAATATGGATTAAATATGTTATTAAATTCAAAGATTAAACTTGGAGCAGATATTGGTATTGCAGCAGGTCCTGTAGGAAGAAATTTTGAAGGGAAAGTTGCTCCAGGGGTAGGGATTCTTGCCTATGGGAAAAGTAAAGGCATTTTTGGTGGTATCTCTCTTGAAGGAGGTGTTATTTTTTCAGATGAGAAAGCAAATGAAGAATTTTATGGTAAAAAGGGGTTAAAATTGAAAGATATACTATTTAAGAAGAAAGTAGAAGTTCCTAAGGAAGCAAAAAAACTTTTACAACTTTTAAAAGATTATGAAGAATATGAAATAGTGATTGAAAAAGAAGGAAAGAAATAAAATTATGAATAGAAGGAAGGCAAGAGAATATGCTTTGAAAATTTTATATATGATAGATATAAGGAAAGAAAATTATCTCTCTATCATAGATGAGTTCTGGCAAAGTATTAAAGAAAAAGTTAATGGGAAAGTAAAAGAATTTTCAAATGAGATAGTAAAAGGAGTTATGGAGAATATTGAAAAAATAGATAAAATAATTTCAGATGTATCTTTAAACTGGGAAATTGAAAGGATGAGTTATATTGATAGAAATATTTTGAGAATAGGAACTTATGAGATTATTTTTAAAAATGATATACCATATGCTGTAAGTATAAATGAGGCAATAGAGATATCAAAAGAATATGGAGATAATGATTCTCCAAAATTTGTAAATGGGATATTACATAAGATAAAAGAAATTGTTGAAAAAGGAGGGATAAATGAGACTTAAAAAATTTTTCTTTTTTCTTACTTTATTAATTTTTATTCCAATTTTATATGGAAAAGATAAGAAAGTTTTAATGGTGATTGCTTTTGAAAATTTTAGAGATGAGGAATTATTTACTCCAAAAAATATACTTGAGAAAAATGGGATAAAAGTTGATATTGCTTCTGTAAAAAAAGGGGTTGCAAAAGGTATGCTTGGTGCGAAAGTAAATGTTGAGTTAACCATAGATTTTACAAAAGAGGATGAATATGATGGAATAATCTTTGTAGGAGGGGTTGGCTCTGAAACTCTATTTAACAATAAGTATGCATTAAATCTTGCTAATCAGTTTTATAAGAATAAAAAAGTTGTTGGTGCAATATGTCTTGCACCTGTAATTTTAGCAAATTCTGGAATTTTAAAAGGGAAGAAAGCAACTTGTTATTTTTCTGCTTCTGATATATTGAAAAAAAATGGCGCAATTTATACAGGCAATTTAGTTGAAGTTGATGAAAATATAGTAACTGGTAATGGTCCTTTTGCTGCGGAGAAATTTGGGATAGAAATCTTAAAATTACTTAAAAAGTGAAAAAAAATATCCTTTTTACATCTTTAAGAGTATTTGTAAGTATTTTTTTTATTTATTTGATTTTAAGAAAGATAAATTTTAAGGAAATTTTTGAAGTTATAAAAAATGTAGATTTATTTTTTTTGTTATCTGCATACATTTTGATTCTCCTTATAAATATTCCACTCGCTTTAAGGTTTAAATATATCCTTGAAATTTATTTTAAAAAACCAATATCAAATCTCTTTATATTTAAACTTACTATGATAGGTCAGTTTTTTAATAATTTTCTTCCAACATCAGCAGGAGGAGATTTAGTAAAGATTTTTT
>JAMWCO010000011.1 GCA_023818785.1 Candidatus Omnitrophota bacterium | reverse complement strand
TTTAAAAATCATAATATACCTTAATCTTGTATCATTTTTTAAATCTAAACTTCTATATTTATATGTATTTATTACTTTTGAAAAATGTTCAATTGAAAAATCTTGAATTTGTAAATTATGTTGTGGTGTTTCAATTATCACTTCATGGGCTCCTATTCCATTCATCATATCAAACATTCCAACACCTTTTCTTTTTAGTTCTCCCTCAATTCTTAAAGCAGGATATTTATTAGGTACAACCCTTACTTCCCAACCAGCAGTATTCGGCAAAGAATTATCATTTCTAATTGAAAATATCTCCGGAGGTGTTTTATCTTCATTCCCTGGACAAAATGGACAAAAATTATTATTCTCTTCTTTATCCATCTCTTTTACTTCAGAAAATTGGTCTGGTCTACACATTCTCTCAGATGAAATTATAACCCATCTTCCTATGACAATATCTTTTCTTAGTTCAGGCATTTTTTCTCCTTCTTTATAAGTTCAAATTATACTTCCTCTCGGTATTACAACTATATCATTTTCTGTTACTAAAAATCTTTTTCTATCCTCGGAAATATTATATCCTATTATTGTATTATTTGGTATTATAACATTTTTATCAATTATTGTCCTCTTTATTTTACAATTTTCTCCTATAAAAACATTATTCATTATTATTGAATCAAAAATTTCAGTCCCTTTTTCTATTTTTACATTAGGAGAAATTATTGAGTTGTAAATAGAAGAACCACTTATTATACAACCATCAGAGATTAATGAATTAAGTATTTCAATATTTTTACCTAAAAAAACAATTTTTGCTGGTGGATTTTGTGGTTTATATGTCATAATAGGCCAATTTATATCATAAAGATTTAAAACTGGTTCTATATCAAGCAATTCCATATTTGCTTGATAATATGCATCAACTGTTCCTATGTCTTTCCAATATCTACTTTCTTTATTTTTTTCCTCTATAAATTTATAAGCAAAAACATTATCTTTTTTTATCATTACAGGTATCACATCTTTCCCAAAATCATGTGAACTTGTAGGATTTTTAGCATCTTCAATCAATCTTTTTACAAGTATTTCAGTTTTAAATATATATATACCCATTGATATTAAAGATATTGATGGATTTGATGGCAGAGTAAATGGCTCAGATGGTTTTTCTAAAAAATCTATTATTCTATTCTCTTCATCAATTTTTAAAACTCCAAATCTACTTGCTTCTTCTTTCAAAACTTCAAAAACAGCAATCGTTAAATCTGCTTTTTTCTCTATATGAAAATTTATCATCTTTGTATAATCCATTTTATATATATGGTCACCAGATAAAATTAAAACATATTCTGGTTTTTCTTTCTCTAAAATATATATATTTTGAAAAATAGCATCAGCAGTTCCTAAATACCAATCTTCACCCATTCTTTGTTGAGCAGGGACTATTTCTATAAATTCTCCTAATTCTTTTGATAAAATATTCCATCCTTCTCTTATATGCCTTTGTAATGAAAATGACTTATACTGAGTTAAAACATAAATCTTTCTTAATCCAGAATTTACAGCATTACTCAGAGTAAAATCAATTATTCTATATGAACCACCAAATGGAACAGCTGGTTTAGCCCTATCTTTTGTTAGAGGGTATAATCTTTCTCCTTTGCCACCAGCAAGGACAAATGTTGTTACATTCTTATATTTCATATTTTTTTAATTTCTAATAATTCTTTAACCTTATTTTTCAATTCACTTATATCAGATGATTTTAGTATATAAGAATCAGCAGCCCAACTTAAAAAATTATTTTTATATTCTGAATATGAAGTATAAATTATAACAGGTAAATTCTTTCTTTTTGATAAAATCTTTCCAAGGACTTCAAGACCATCCATTTGTGGCATTTTTAAGTCAAGAATTATAAGGTCTAAATTTTCTTTTTCAATAATAGATAATCCTTCTTTTCCAGAAGAAGCAACAAGTACAAAATAACCATCTTTTTCTAATTCCTCCTTATACAAAATTCTTTCATTTTCATTATCTTCAATTATCAAAATTCTATTTTTCATTTTGCACCTCCAATGGTAAATATATATTTACTGATGTTCCTTCATTTAATTTACTTTCTATTTCTATCTTTCCATTATGTTTTTCAATAATTTCTTTTGCTATTGTTAATCCAAGTCCAAGCCCTCCTTTTTTAGTAGTAAAAAATGGAGTTGTTACTTTCTCTAAAATATTCTCTTCAATTCCAACTCCTGTATCTCTAATTACTATTTTCAAAAATTTTTCAAAAACTTCACAATTTATATAAATCTTTCCAAATTCTACATTATTTTCAATACCATTTTTAATAATATTAAAAAAAACTTCTTTCAATTGAACTGGGTCTCCTTTTATATTACATGGGAATAGATAAGATTTAATTTCAATATTTTTTTCTTTTATTTCATCCGCGAGTAAATCAATTATATTCTCTATTATCTCAGTAATGTTTATTTCTTCCAAAAAAATGTTGGAAATATTAGAAAAATTTATTATATTATTAATAATCTTTTCAAGTCGCAATACCTCTTCATATATTATTTGGGCATTTCTTTTTATTTTAATAATATCATCTGTCTCTAAAATCTGTTTTGAAAATCCACAAATCGTTACAAGTGGATTCTTAACTTCATGTGTAATATAAGATGCTATTTTTCCCATTGTTGCAAATCTTTCTTTTTCTATAAGTTTATCCTGCATATTTTTCACTTCATTATACTTGAAAGCATTTTCAATAGATAAAGCAGCATAAGTAGAAATAATAGAAAAAAGTGTTAATTTTTCTTCTGTAATTGGTTGCTTATGGAAAGCATTATCTGCAAAGATGATTCCTATTAATCCTCTTTCAGAAAATATAGGAGAAATAACTGCATCTGATGGATATAACAAATCTCTTATATCTTCTGGAATGTTTTCATCTTTTTCTACATTATAACTAACAAATAATCTTTTTTCTTTAATAGATTTTTTGAAATAATCATTTTCAGGCAATTCATCAACTTTGATTTTTAATCTTTCAATTGCCAGATTAAATCTTGAATTTTTAAACTCATCCCTTGTTCCATTTTCAAAAAATTTTTCTATCGGTAAATTTTCTTTTTCTATTCTACTCCATATTAAACCTGCTTCTTCTTCATCAAAAGGACCAATTCCCATTTTTCCATATAATAAGTCTTTTCCTTTATCATAAAATAATATGAAAGCACGGCTAAACCCTAAAAAATGTCCTGCTGTAATTCCAGTTAAGATAACATGAATAATTCTGTCTATACTTAGGGAAGATCTTAGTAATTCTTTGCTGATAGTGTGGACTAAAAAAATATCTCTTTTGATATCATTTAAATAATGTTCATTCATTCCATTATGAATATACCTTCCAATTTATAAATATGTCAAGGTTTCAAATTTCTTTAAGAAGAAAATGTTTCAAGTTTCTTTTTAAATCTTCTTTCAGTAGGGAAATATGAAAATAATGTTAGAAAATTTATTAAAGAGAAGGTAGAAAGCCATGCAAAATTACCACATATTAAAAATCCAATAAGACCTGAAATAGATATTAAACTTAAAAAAGAAAGCATTATTAATGTATAGATATAATATGCTTTTATTTTTTCATCCAATTGATTCTTATTCACAAATAATTTTTTTGATATAAAATCAGAAAATCCGTTACAGAAAAAGAAAACTCCAAGACCAACAAAATATAAAAAATTCATTAAAAATTTTATTTCTTCCTTTTCATAATCTTTTATAAAAGGAACATAATTATTCAAAATAAAAGATTTTCCTAATATTATAAGTATTATAGGAAATAGAAAAAATAAAATTACTCCAACTTTCAAATTTCTTATACTCAATTTTTCTCCTTCTAAACTTGCAAATAATTTTATCACAAAATTTTTATTCTTCAAAAATTATTAACAATTCTATATGAGATTTTTCAGTTCGTAATTTCAAAGAATTCTAAATAATGTAATACTCAATAGTTTTTTTAAGTCCTTCTTCAAGGCTTATTTTTGGTTCCCAGTTTAAGAGTTTTTTTGCAAGATTTATATCTGGTTTCCTTTTTTTTGGGTCATCTGGCATAGGTTCTTTATATTGAGTTCCAAGTTTTTTACCAAATATTTTTTCAATTTTTTCAGCAAGTTCAATTATTGTAAATTCTTCTGGATTCCCAAGATTAATTGGTAAATTATAATCAACTTCAAGAACTTTTACAATTCCTTCAATTAAATCATCAATATAACAAAAACTTCTTGTCTGTTTTCCATCTCCGTATATAGGTAATGGTTTATTATTCAGAGCATTATATATAAAATTAGGTATTACTCTTCCATCATTAAGACGCATCCTTGGACCATATGTATTAAAAATTCTTATTATTTTTGTATTTAATTTAAATTTTCTATGATAAGCCATAATTAATGCTTCTCCAAATCTTTTCCCTTCATCATAAACACTCCTTACCCCTATTGGATTTACATTTCCCCAATATTGTTCATCTTGAGTAGATACAAGTGGGTCTCCATATACTTCTGAAGTTGAAGAAAAAAGAAAAGTTGAATTTGATTTTAAGGCAATATTTAACATCTTTTCAGTTCCAATTGAGTTTACTTTTAATGTTTCTATTGGATATTTTAAATAATCAATTGGAGATGCAGGACTTGCAAAATGTAAAACATAATCAAATTTTTCATCTATTTTATCTTCATTTATAGTGGTAATATCTTCCTCAATAAAAATAAAATTTTTATCTTTAAGTAGATGTTCAATATTTTTTTTATTAGAAGTTATAAAATTATCAATACACCATACAATATCTCCATTATTGATAAAAAAATCGCATAAATGACTTCCTATAAAACCAGCACCACCACTTATCAAAATTTTCTTATTCATTTTTTTTACCTATCCCTCTATAAACAAAACCTAAATTTTTTAAATTTTTATAATCAAGAAAATTTCTACCATCAATTATATATGGCATTTTCATTATTTCTTTTATCTTTTTAAAATTAAGTTGTCTAAAAATATCCCATTCAGTTAAAAAAATTAAAAGATGACATTCTTTTGCAACTTCATAAGGGTCTTCAGAATAATATAACTCTGGAAATATTTTTTTTATATTTTCTATTGCTTTTGGGTCATAAGATTTTAAAATTGCCTCCTCTTTTTTTAGTAATTTTATAATATCTATTGAAGGTGCCTCTCTTATATCATCTGTGTTAGGTTTGAAAGAGAGACCAAATATTCCAATATTTTTACCTTTTAAATTCCATAACAATTCCTTCGCTTTTTTTATTATAATTAATCTCTGTTGTTGATTTATTTTCTGGACTTCTTTTAAAAGATTGAAGGAATAACCAATCTCTTCTGAAATATGAATAAATGCAGATACATCTTTTGGAAGACAACTACCACCATAGCCAATACCTGCCTTTAAAAAATCTTTACCAATTCTTTTGTCAAGCCCCATTCCTTCAGCAACAACTTCAACATCTGCACCAACTTTTTCACAAATATTTGCTATAGCATTTATATATGAGATTTTTAAAGCAAGAAAAGAATTTGAAGCATGTTTAATTAGTTCAGCACTTCTTACATCTGTAAAAATTTTTGGACAATTAATAGGAGAATATATCTGTTCAAAAATCTTTCTTGCCCTTTCTGATTCTATACCAATAACTATCCTATCTGGATAAAAGAAATCCTCAATTGCACAACCTTCTCTTAAGAATTCTGGATTTGCACCTATATCAAATTCTATACCGGTTGGAGTAAGAAGTTGTAATGTTTTTTTTACCCATTCACTTGTTAAAACAGGAACAGTACTTTTTTCTACAATTAATCTATATATTTTTTCTTCTGGTTTTTTTTCTTTAATTTCTGTTAATGCCTTTGCAATTTCAACAGTAACATTTTCAACATAAGAAAGGTCTGCTTTACCTTCTTCTGTTGGAGGTGTTCCAACTGCAATAAATATTATTTCTGAATTTTCAACAACTTCATAAATTGAATCAGTAAAAGTCAAAAGTTCATTTTCAACTCCTTCTTTTACAATTTCTTCAAGTCCTGGTTCATAAAAAGGTATCTTTAAATTTTTTAATTTTTTAATTTTTTCTATATCATTATCACAGATTATTACCTTATTTCCAAGTTTAGAAAAACAAGCACCACTTACAAGTCCAACATGTCCTGCTCCAATTATTCCTATATTTTTCATTTTATATTCTTTTTAATCCAATTTATCAATTTTTCTATACCTGTTTTTTTATCAATTTTTACTTTCCAGGCAGTATATTTTTCAAGTTTTTTATTATTACTTATAAAAACTTTTTGATCTCCAGGTCGCCAGTCAAAAAATCCATATTCAATCCTTTTATTAATTTTTCTCTCAAGAAATTCTATCAATTCAAGCAAAGAAAAAGTATTTTTAACTCCTCCTCCGATATTAAATATTTCTCCTTTGCATCTTTCAATATTTTCTATTGTAAGGTTATATGCATCTATCAGGTCAGAAATATAAAGAATGTCCCTTACTTGTTTTCCATTTCCATAGATATTAATTTTTTCTCCTTTAATTGCTTTTATAATAAAATGAGCAACCCATCCTTGGTCTTCATTACCATATTGAAATGGACCATAAATGCATGATTGTCTAAAAACAACTGTCTTTAACCCATATATTCTAAAATAATCCCTTACATATTGGTCAGCAATTCCTTTAGAGCAACCATAAGGAGAATGGAAATCAAGGTTTTCATTTTCGTCTACTCCATTTTCTTTATCAACAAGATAATATCTTTTTTCTCCTTCTTTTAATTTTAAATGATTTAATTTACCATATACTTTATTTGTTGAACTAAAAATTAAAATTGAATCAGGAGAATTTTTTTTTATCACTTCAAGTAAATATAAAGTTCCAGTAGCATTTATTTCAAAATCATCTATTGGTTCTTCAACTGACTTTGTAACTGCAACCTGGGCAGCAAGATGATAAATTATATCAAAATCTTTAACAATTTCTTTAAGTTTTTTATAGTCCCTTATATCTCCATTTATAAATTCAAAATTTTTTAATTTAAGAGATTGTAAATATTCAAGATTTTTTTCAACTCCACTTCTTGATAGATTATCATAAATAACAACATAATTTTTTTTATCTTTAAGGAGATTAAGTGTAAGATTTGTTCCTATAAATCCAGCACCACCTGTAATAAAAAATTTTTTCATATATTTTAATTTATAATTTTTTTTCAATACTGTCAATTTGTCTTATTTTTCTGACATTTTGAGCAACTTAAAGAAATAAAAGTTTCAAAATGGATATGTTAAGTTTTCCTCTATCAATTCAACATCTTTTCTAATACTTTCTTTTAATTTTTCAATATTTTCAAATTTTTTCTGTTCTCTTATCTTAAAGATAGGATATACTTCAATAATTTCTCCATAAATAATCCTATCAAAACCAATAATATGAACTTCTATTTTGCGTTCATCTTCTTTAAATGTTGGACATTTTCCTATTGATAAAGCACCTTTATAAAAATTTTCTCCATACTTTATCCATGAACCATAAACACCATCACTAATTATTAAATTTCCAAAAAGAGAAAGATTTGCAGTAGGAAATCCTAAATTTTTACCCCTTGAATTTCCTGTTATAACTTTTCCTTTAAATGAAAAATTTCTTCCAAGAAATCTATTTACTTTTTCAATATCTCCATTTTTTAAATATTCTCTTATTTTTGATGAATTTATAATTTCTTCGTCAATACAGACTGGTTTTAGAATAGAAACATCAAATTCTTTCTTCAAATCATCAATTTTACCCTTTTTATGAGAACCAAAACGAAAATCATTCCCAACTATTATACTTTTAACATTTATTGATTTTAAATATTCAATAAATTCAAATGGTTCCCAGAAAGAAATTTCTTCATAATCACACCAAATACAAATTTCTATTCCTGATTTTTCAAAAAAAGATAACTTTTCTTCCCATGATGTAATATAAAATTCAACAGGAAAATGTTTAAATGTAAATACAGATGGTATTATTCTTTTGTATTTTGCTTTTTTAATTACTTCTTCTATTATTTTTTTATGTCCTATATGGAAACCATCAAATTTACCAATACCTATTGATAATCCTTTCCCAAAAAAATCAATGTCAGAAAAGTGTTTTATTTCCAGTTTAACTCCCTCTTAATAAATCAATAAGGAAATTTCTCATCTATTTTTTCATTAGAAAGTTCTAAAAGGAAATTGGAAATATTATCTGTTGCAATCTCAATCATTTTTTTACCTTTTTCAGCATTTGCTTTTTTTGGATTTCCATATCCTGAATTTGTTGTTAAAAGATGCCAAGGTCTTGTAATCCATACCCATCCTTCCCTAATCCCTTGAAATCTTGATTGGTTTACTTTTCCTTCATCTGCCCATTCAATATGAACGAGTTCTGGATATAAATACATTAACCAACTTGTTTCTGCTTCATTTCCATGTTCTCCTGTTTTATCTTCACATAATTTTAGCATTTCATCTTTCTTCACAGTCCACCAATCAATAAGAAAAATTTTAACAGATGTTTTACCATACAATTCCCTACAAATTGCTTTGAATTCATTCCCACCATGACCATTCAATATGACAAGTTTATAAATTTTATGATTTTCAAGTGCATATATGATGTCTTTAAGAATAGCAAGTTGAGTTGTAGTAGAAAAATGTAAAGTAAGAGGAAATCCAAAGAGATTTGAATTTACTCCAATAGGCATACCAGGAAGAAGAATAACTTTTCCGCCTTTTTCATTTGCCTTTTTGCAACTAATTTCAGCAATTTTTTCAACAGTAAAATAATCTGTCCCATAAGGAAGATGTAAATTATGTGGCTCACATGAACCCCAGGGTAAAACACATACTTCCACTTTCCCAAAATCTCTTACTTCTTTTAAAGTCATTTCTATTAATTTAAATTTCATTTTTCCCTCCTTTTTCCATTTATATTTTCAAATTAACTCATATAAAATTTTAAACTTATTTGTTTAATTTTAAAAGAGGAATCTGTGTTAGAAAAATTGAAAAAAAGATTAAGAACATACCAAAAATAATTATAGAAGAAATTTTTTCTTTAAGAATTAGAAGAGACAGAAAGATAGTTATTATAGGTGTTAAATATTGAAAAGGAGCAAGTGAAGTTGGTTTTATATAATTGAATGCTTTAAACCATAAAGTAAAACCAATACCAGTTGGAACTATACCAAGATAAATCCCTGATAGAAAACCAGTAACTTTTTCTCCTAAAATATTCAATTTCAAAATTATAACTGTTAGAAATAAAAAAATTGAACCTATAAATGAAGCAATAAATGTTGTTTCAAATGCTCCATATTTTTTTGTTGGTTTTTCTCCAAGTACTGTATATATAGCCCAGCAGATAGCAGCAAGTAAAGACCATAAATTTCCAAATTTATTTTCCCATGAAAAAATCAGAATATCACCTTTAATTACTATCGCACATCCTAAAAAACCAATTATTACTCCTATGAAATTAAATAGAGAAATTTTTTCTTTCAAGAATATAAAAGTTATTAAAGATACAAAAATAGGATTTGAATTCATCAAAATACTTGAAATAGATGCTGAGGTTGTTTTAAGTGATAAGAAAATAAAAGTAGACATTAAATAAATTCCTGAGATAGAAAGTAATAGAAATGTTAAGAAGTCATTTTTGAAAATTTTGAAAACTTTTTTAAAATCAAATTTTATAAAAAATAATAAAAAAATCCATGCCCCAAAAAATCTCCAGAAGGCAAGACAGAATGGGTCAATAATATTATTTGAAATAACAAATCTGCTTATTACAAAAACACTTCCCCATGTGAAAACAGCAATTAAAGCAAATATATATCCCACTTTTTATTCTAAAATAAACCAATTAGGGCTTAAACAATTAAATTCACCAGAAACTAATTTTCTTATTTCTTTTGTAAAAATATCAATAATCATTATCGGTTGTTTTTGCCCTATCTTTGAATATACAATATGTCTTGAATTAGGAGCCCACGAAATTTCTTCACAATTCAAACCACTAATTTGTGTTGTTTTATGTCTATTTAAGTCATATAAAGCAAGACCATATCCAGAACCTTCAGAATAAATATATGCAATAAAATTTCCATCTGGAGAAAATAATGGAGATGTGCAGTAATTTGAAACAAAACTTATTCTTTTCACTCCATATCCATCCTTATTCATTATATAAATTTGTGGTTTCCCATTTCTGTCAGATACAAAAGCAATATATTTGCCATCTGGAGAGAAAGAAGGAGAACTATCAATTCCATTATAATTAGTTATTTTTCTCTTTATCTTTCCTTCAAAATCTGCAATAAATATCTCTGGATTCCCTGTTTGACTTAAAACAAGAGCAATTTCTTTTGTTTCTCTACATATAGAGATGCATGCATTTAGTCCTGGCTTGGCAATAAATGTTTCTATTTTTTTAGAAAAAATATCAATTTTTGAAATTTTAGGCCAGCCATCTTCATAAGAAACATATAATATATTATTCCTTTCAAAATATTTTGGATAATTAATAAGATAATCAACATCTGTAATTTGCTTTAAATTAAATCCATCATAGTCAATTATATATATCTGCCTTTTTCCAACTTTATCAGAAGTAAAGAGTATTTTACTTTTAGCAATTCCTGGTTTACCAGTTAATTTCTCAACAATATCATCACAAATTATATGGGAAAGATATCTTGGTTCATTCAGTTTATAATTATTTTCAAAAATAATTTCCCCTTCTATTCTATTTTCTACTTTTATACTTAATATATCCTGTTTTCTCTCTCCAATAATTATTATTTGGGTTACTATCTCTTTCTTTGCTCTCTCTACATCATTTGTAATTTTAAAACCTTCAATATTAAAAAATCCAGAATATTTAAGGTCACTTAAAAGTGTATTTATCATCTTTTCAGAAAAATCATTTTTCTCAATTTTAAATATTAAATAAACATCTGCCTTTTCCATTAAATTTTTTGTAATTTGAAGAAAAATCTGAGTTTGAGAGAGCAAAAATGGACTAAAAATTATTAAAAAAATAAATACTTTCTTCATTTTATCCCTCCATTTTAAATTCAATTATAATATCAAAATATTTATCTTTTACATTTTCAGGGAATTCAGGCCAGACTTTTACAGATTTTATTGCATCTATTATTGAATTGTCAAATTTTCTATCTCCTGAACTTTTCTCTATAATAATATTTTCAATCTTTCCACTTCTATAAATTCTAAAAGAAACGATTGTAGATAAATTGCTAAAATATTCTTTAATTAACCAATTATCCTCTATTTTTTTCTTTATAAGATTCATATACCATACAGGAACTTCTGTAGAAAAAGATATTGTGTTTAAATTTAATTTTTCTGAATTTATTTCTGGTATTTTAATATCAACAGATTTTGTCAAAGAATCTTTTTGAAAAGTTTTTGTCTCTTTTAAAATATTAGAATAAAGTTTTTGCTTATAATCTTCTGGTGAAAATTTATTTGAAGTAGAAAAATTTTTCTTTATAATTTTTGGTTTTTCATTTATGTTTTCAATTTTTTCTTGTTTTTTGATAAAATTTTCTACCTTTTCTTCTAATCTATCACTAACTTTTGGTATTTCTATTTCTGGAAGGGAGACCATTTTAACAACAAATATCTCTCTTTTAAACTCTTTATTTTTAGTAATTGGTAAAAAGAATGAAAGAGAAAAAATAGTATGAACTAACAATGATATTAAAAAACTCTTTTTCTTTATTCTAATTGTGTAGCAAGTCCAATCATATCTATTTTGCATTTTTTAACTATATCAAGAACTTTAATTATATTTTTATAAGGTACCTTTTCATCTCCTTTTACTATTACAGAAATTTCCTTCTCATAACTTTTACTTTTTAAAAAATCATATATTTCACTCAAACTCATCTGTTTGCCACCGATATAATATTGATTATCAGGAGCAACTGTTATTATTATGCTTTTTTCTATTTTCATTTCATATGGTGATGATTTTGGCAATGAAACTTCTATCCCTTGCTCAACCATAGGAGCAATCATTAAAATAGTTATTACAAGTGTTAATGCAATATCAACAAGATTTGTTATATTTATCTGCGCAAGTGTAGTTTTATTATTTCTATTTCTCATATTGTTTTAAAGGAATTTTAGATAAATATTCTTCAATATAAGGTATTAATAATTCCATTTTATCCATTAATGTTTGTATTCTATCTTTAAAAAAATTATACCCAACTGCTGCTGGAATTGCTACAAGAAGTCCTAAGACTGTTGTAATAAGTGCTTCTGCAATACCACCCGCAACAACTTTTATTGAGGAAGAACCAGTGACTGACATATTTATAAAAGAGATTAAAAGTCCCCAGACAGTTCCAAGTAATCCTAAAAATGGAGCAACTACAGTAATTGTAGCAAGTGAAGTTAGATTTTTCTCAAGATTTGCTTGTTCTTTAATAAATGCTTTTTCTATATATTTTTTACTCTCTTCTAAAGAAAATTTTTCATATTTTATTAATGTTGTTAGATATTCAAGAATAGAATATAATGGGCATGGAATTTTCTTTATCTCTTTTTTTGAAATAAAAAAGGATTCAAAAATTTTATTATTTTTCATAGCAGTTCTAATTGTTAAAAACTTCTCTATCATAATATACCAAGAATAGATTGAAAGGATACCAAGTATAATAAGGTCTATTTTCCCATAAATATCACAATGTTTCCATGAAGAAATCCAAACATTTTCCATACTTTAATTTTATATTTTATTTGTTTTATGTCAATTTTTGAATTTATATTAAAATAGTTTAAAATAAAAATATGGGTTTTATAATTTTTATTCTTGGGCTTATTTTTGGAAGTTTTGCTAATGTATGCATTTACAGGTTACCAAAAGGAAAATCAATTATTTCTCCTGGTTCTTTCTGCCCAAATTGTAATAAAAATATAAAATGGTATGACAATATTCCACTTATAAGTTATATAATTTTAAAAGGAAAATGTAGATACTGTGGGAAACCAATATCTGTAAGATATTTTATCGTAGAATTTTTAACAGGGATATTATTTTTCCTGATTTATAAAAAATTTGGTTTATCTTCAATTACTTTTGTTTATAACATTTTGGCTCTTTCTCTTATTATAATAAGTTTTATTGATATTGATACTTTTTTAATTCCTGATGTTATTGTAATTCCCGGGATTTTTCTTGGACTTTTATTCTCTTTTCTTTTCCCTCAAATTCATAATATGGATAGAATAAAAAGTTTAATTTATTCATTTATTGGTGTTACTATTGGAGGAGGCATTTTAATTTTTTTAGGGTTTATTGGAAAATTGCTTTTTAAAAAGGATGCTATGGGTGGTGGAGATGTTAAATTACTTGGAATGGTAGGTGCTTTTAATGGGTGGCAATCAGTTCTTCTCACTTTATTCTTTGCTTCACTTTTTGGTACTTTAATAAGTTTAATATTAATCCTTTTTGGAAAAAAGAAAATTGAAGATTATGTTCCTTTTGGTCCTTATCTTGCTCTTGGTGCAGTTGTATCAATTTTTTTAAAACGAAATCTTTTTTTAGGTTTTTTAATACATTAAAAAAATGAGTATTTCAGCACTTGAAATTGTCAAGGAATTTTTTATAATAAATGGTTTTTATGTCACAAGGAAAGATAATTTTTTAATTGTAAAAAATACAAAAAATAAGTATAAAGATATTGAAGAGTTTATAATAGAAAAAGAAAAAGTTATCTTTATAGATAAAGCAATTATTAAAGTTCTTGCATGGCATACTTTAAAATTTACTCCATCAGTGATTAAAAAGTTTTATTCAGAAATTTTTGAAATTACAGAAGAAAAAATATATAAGAAAGTAAAAGATTTGTTAGTAAATAATTACAAAAAGATTCTTGTAATACCAGGGTTACCATCAAATTTAAGTTTGAGGAATGAATCTATAAAAATTATGAAAGAAAAAGGTATAAATAATATTATTTTATTTCCAACAGTAATTTCAGGTTTAATAGAAAGAATTGATGAAAGGAATTTGTACCAATCGCAAACATTGGAGATTATAAGAATTTTAAAATTTTATAAATTTTTTTCTGAAAAAAAATTTGAGAAACTTCTCTTTGAAGAAAAATGAATTTATATACATCAATAAGTGAAATTAAAGGGGTTGGAAAACAGAAAGAAATTTATTTTAAAAAAATTGGAATAAGAAGAGTAGAGGATATGCTATTTTATTTTCCAAGGAAGTATATAAATTTGAAAAGAATAAAAAAGATATATGATTTGGAAAATGGTGAAGTAGTTACAATTAAAGGAAATATTCTTGCGAGAGAAGAAAAGAAAATTCCTGGAAAAATAAGTTATTTAAAGATAGCAGTTAGTGATGGCAGTGGAATTTTATATATAATTTTTTTTAATCAAATTTATCTAAAAAATATTTTCAAAATTGGAAAAACATTTATATTTCATGGAAAAGTCAATTTTTTTAACAACGAATTTGAAATGATAAATCCATTTTATGAAGAATATGAAGGTAAAAAAATTGACTGGATTTTACCTGTCTATCCTTTAACAAAAGGACTAACAAATAAGACAATAAGAAAAGTTATAAAGGAAATATTGAAAAATTTAAATGAATTCCCAGATGAAATTTTATTTTTAAATAGACGACTTGCTCTCAATATTTCAAATATAAAACATGCACTTACTAATATCCATTTTCCTTTATCTGAAATTAACCTTGAAAAGGCAAGAAATTATTTAATCTTTAGAGAATTTTTTATATTTCAACTTAATCTTTTATGGAGAAAAAATAATTTGAATTATAATCAAGAAGTAAATTATGAGATTGATAAAAAAATTATTGATGAATTTGAGAAGATTATACATTTCAAACTTACTGATGACCAAAGAGAAATAATGGAACAATTGATAGATGATTTACAAAAAAGTAAATTAATTAAAAGGTTAATCTATGGAGAGGTTGGTTCAGGGAAAACAACAATAGCAGTTTTTTCATTATGGTTATTTGCTAAAATGGGTTTTCAAGGTGTTTTTTTATGTCCAACTGAAATCCTTGCTCAACAGCATTATATTAACTGGAATGAATTTTTTTTAAATGAAAATATATCTATAGGTCTTTTAATAGGAAGTTTGAATGAAAAAGAAAAAATAAGGTTAAGAGAAGAAATAGAGAAAGGCCAGGTAAAAGTTATAATAGGGACACATGCTGTTTTAAATGAGAAAATAAATTTTAAAGATTTAAAAGTTGTAATAGTTGATGAACAACATAAATTTGGAGTGAAACAACAGGAATTTCTAAAAGAAAAAAGTAATAGTGTCCATTATATTTCAATGAGTGCAACTCCTATTCCAAGGAGTCTCGCTTTGACTCTTTATGGAGATATGGATTTTTCACTTTTAGGTGAAATGCCAAAAGGTGAAAGACAAGTAATTACATATTTATTTTCAAAAAATGAGAGAGAAAAAATTTATTCTTTTATAAAGTTTCTAATTTCTCAAAAAAAAATTGGTTTCATTATTACTCCTGCAATAAGAGGAAATGAAAACATAGAATCTGCGGAAGAAAAATATAAAGAAATGTGTGAAAAGTTACCAGAGGTAAGAGTAGGTATTATACATGGAAAGATAAAAAAACAAGAGCAGGATGAAATATTAAAAAAATTTAAAAATCGTGAAATAAAATTACTTGTTTCTACAACAATTATTGAGACAGGAATAGATGTTCCTGATGCATCTTTTATTGTAATTGAACAGGCAGAAAGATTTGGACTTGCACAATTACATCAATTAAGAGGTAGAGTTGGTAGAAGTGGAGAAGTTGGTTATTGTTTTCTCATAGTTTATAATAAAGAAGATGAAGAAGCAAATAATAGATTAATAAGTTTTATAGAAAAAGAAAGTGGATTTGATATTGCTGAACTTGACTTTGATTTAAGAGGGCCAGGAGACCTTCTTGGAACAAGACAACATGGAATACCTCCTTTAAAGATTGGAGATATAAAGAAAGATATAGAACTCTTAAAAATTGCAAGGAAAGAAGTAGAAAGAATTTTAAAGATAGACCCTAAACTTGAAAAAATGAGTTATTTAAGAAAGTTCATAAAATGATAGAAGATATTTTGGTAATTATTCCTGCCCATAATGAAGAAAAAAATATTGGTTTTCTTTTAAATAAATTGAAAAAGGATTTTAAAAATATTCTTGTTATTGATGATGGCTCAACTGATAGGACAAAAGAAATTGCTAAGAAAGAAGGAATTTTAGTTATTTCTCATAAATTTTGTAAAGGTAAAGGAGAATCATTAAAAACAGGTTTTAATTATGCTTTAAAGAATAATTTTCCCGCAGTAATTACAATGGATGGAGATGGACAGCATTTGCCAGAAGAAGCAATAAAATTTGTTGAAGAATATAGAAAAAAACCAGAAATTGGGATTTTGATAGGAAAGAGATTTATTTTTTCAAAAAAGATGCCATTAATAAGAAAAATAACAAATTTATCTATGTCAATTTTAATATCTTTATTTTCACTTCACTGGATCCCAGATACTCAATGTGGATTTAGATTGATAAATAAAAAGGTTATTGAAAAAATTAAATTATATACATCACATTTTGAAACAGAATCAGAAATTTTAATAAAAGCAGGATGGTATATGTTTAAAATAAAATCAATTCCAATTACTACTTCCTATGGAGAAGAAAAAAGTAAAATTAGACCAATACAAGATACTTTACGATTTTTTAAGATGATTTTATTTATTTTTTACCCTTCTTTATTGAAGACAAAATGGAAGAATTAAGAAGAAAAATGGTAGAAGAACAGATTATTGCGAGAGGGATAAAAGATAAAAAGGTAATTTCTGCTTTTTTGAAAATTCCAAGAGAAGAATTTGTTCCAGAAGGTTTAAAAGAATATGCTTATGATGATAGACCTTTATCAATTGGAGAAGGACAAACAATAAGTCAGCCATATATAGTTGCTTTAATGACAGAGAGTTTACAGTTAAAAGGTAATGAAAAAGTTCTTGAAATAGGCACAGGGAGTGGATATCAGTCAGCAATTATTGCAGAGATTGGATGTCAAGTATATTCTGTTGAAAGGATAGAGATACTTGCTGAAAGAGCAAAAAATATTCTTAAAAAACTTGGATACAATGTAAAGATAAGAGTAGGGGATGGAACACTTGGTTGGGAAGAATATGCACCTTATGATAGGATAATCGTTACTGCTGCTGGACCAGAAATCCCAAAATCTTTA
>JAMWCO010000162.1 GCA_023818785.1 Candidatus Omnitrophota bacterium | reverse complement strand
AAGGATATATAATTCCATCAAGGCCACCTTTTTTTAATATCGTCTGTTTTTTTTATCTTTCAATCATTGGTGGTGAATTTTATAAATATCAGATTATTTCTACTTTTTTAAATTATATGCTTATATTATCTGTTTATCTATTTTGTAAAAAGTATTTAAAACTGGAAAATGAAAATTTGTTTTTAATAATATCTATTATAATGTTTTTAAATCCTGCAATTTTAAGACAAATCACATATACATGGACAAAAGCATTCTGTGCCTTTTATATTATTTTAGGTCTTTACTTTTATCTTAAATTTCTCAATTATCAAAATAACTTTTCTCTTTTATTTTCAGGTTTTTTATTTGGAATTAGTTTTATTGTTCATTTTTCTGCAGGTTGTTTTATACTTCCAGTATTTCTACATTTGATTTATAGGACATTTTTAAATAGAACTTTGATTAAAAACTCAATTTTATTTTACTTAATTTTTCTTTTTATAATCTTTACCTATTTTTCGTGGGCAATTAAAAATTATGGTATTTATAAAGCATTTTTAAGCACAAATACTTATCAACAGCAAAGAGATTTAAATTTAATCGGAAGGATTGAAAAAGATATTTTTAACCTTTTCAAGACCTTATATCCCTTACCTATAAAAACTTACACTAATATTTTTCGAAATTCAGGGCCCTTTTATAGAATTTTTAACTATCTTCATTCTGTTTATTTGTGCACATTACCAGGAAGTTTAACATTTTCTTTAACTTTCTTTCTTTTATTTTTCTTATTTAAATTTAAAAATTATAAAAAATTGTCTTTTCTCAATTTCTGGTCGCTTTTTTTCTTTTTAGGATATCTATTAGGAATAATTGTTATGCCTGTAAAAGAATTATCAGGTTTTGCACATATAGGATTACTTCCTCTTATATCTTTAATTATCTGTTTTGGTATGAAATATATCTTTACATTAGATAGGAAAAAATTTTTTATTTTCAGTGGCTTTTATATAATAGAATCACTTTTTATACAAATTATTTTTCTAACTGCATTTATTACATATTCATCTCCTCAAACAATCTTCCTTTTTGCCCAGCAAGGTAAAGTTGACATTCTTCTTGTTTCAAATTTTTTTCTCAAATATTACAACCAACTTTCTTTCCTATATGATAAAATTTTCTTTTAGATTTTCTTTACCCAGTCAAGTGTATCTTTAACAATGCTTCCTTTATCTAGTCCACATATTTTCTGTATATTTTCTCTTCCACCATAAGCATATAAATATTTATCTCTTACTCCAAATCTTTTTACAGGTAGATTTATCTGATTATCCGCAAGGACTTCTAAAATAGCACTTCCCATACCACCTGCAAGTAAATGTTCTTCAATTGTAATTATCCCTCTTACATTTTTAACTATTTCTATAAGCAATTCTGAATTTATCGGTTTTATTCTATATAGATCAATAACTCCTGCATTTATTTTATATTTTTCAAGTTCTTCTGCTACCTCAATTGCTCTATGTGTCATATTTCCCGTCCCTATTATATAAAAATCTTTTCCTTCTTTTAAAATTGAAAGTCCATCTGAAAAATTATTTTTCTTTTTATATATATAAGTAAATTTTTTTAATGGCTTTCCCTCAAGACGAATATATTTTGGTTTTTTACACTCTATAGAAAAATCTACAATATATTTTAATATAAATTCATTAGAAGGAGAAAAAATCATAAAATTCGGTAATGTTTTCATAATAGATATATCCTCTACACAATGGTGAGTTGGACCAGATAACTCATAACTATATCCAGTTCCAACTCCAATAATATTTATATTGAATTCTTTCAATTCTGCAAATAAAGATAAGTTTCTTAATTGTTCATAACATCTCATAGTTATAAAAGTTGAAATTCCATAACAAAATACAGTAAATCCCTCATAAGCCAAACCAATTGCAATATTTATTAAATTTTGTTCAGCAATTCCTATATTTATAAATCTTTCAGAAAAATCTCTTCTTAATTTATCCAAGGCTTTGGCTCCAAAATCATCTGTCAGAAAAAATATATTTTTGTCTTTCTTCATAATTTTATAAATTTCTTCAATCAATTTTTCTCTTAAAACAATACTTTCAATTTGGTTCATAATTTCTTATCCAAAATTTCTTTAACATCCTTTTTCTCCAGAGACATAATATGACATAATGGATTTTTCTCTAATTTTGCAACCCCTTTCCCTTTTATAGTATTTGCAATTAAAAGTTTGGGTCTTTTACTGGAACTTTTTTTAAATGAAGTAAGAGTATTATATAAATCTAAAATATTATGACCATTAATAGACTTACTCTCAAATCCAAAATCTTGAAATTTTTTATCAAGTGGTTCTAAATTTATAATTTTTTTACAGTAATCAAGCATTGAAATTTTATTATTATCAACTATTACAATAAGATTATCTAATCTGTGATGACCAGCAAACATAATTGCTTCCCAACAAGAACCTTCATATAATTCTCCATCACCAATTAAAACAAAAATTTTCCCATTTAATTTTCTCATTCTCATGGCAATAGCAATACCACATCCTTGACCTAAACCATGTCCCAAGGAACCATTTATTAAATTTATGGTTGGTAAATTTATATCTGGGATACTTCCTAATAAACTTAAACTCTTTTTATTTTCAATTTTTATATTTTTCAAAAACCCTAAATCTATCAAAATTGGATACAATGAAATAGCGCCATGCCCTTTGCTTATAACTATTCTATCATTCTTAAAATTAAAAATTTTTCCATAATATAAGGTAACCAATATTTCAATACATGAAAGAGAAGAGGCAATTCTTGTTTCAGGTATTGCTAAATGAAATTTAATTGTTTGTTTTCTTATAAAATTTGCTTTTTCTTTGAGAAATCTTAAAAATTCTTTTTTCTTCATCAAATTTGATAAAAAATTATTTGACTACCTTGGTTTTCAAATTTAAATGGAACAAAAAGTCCTTTAATTTCTTCCTTTATTTTCTGATGTAATTCTGGTGGAGCAAAAAATAACATAAATCCACCACCTCCTGCTCCAAGGAGTTTTCCACCAAGTGCACCTGTCTTTTTTGCTCTTTCATAAATTTCATCAATTACTGGATTTGAAACTTTATCCGAAAGAGTTCTTTTAAGTCGCCATGCCTCATCAAGAAGTTTTCCAAATTCCTTTAATTCAC
>JAMWCO010000161.1 GCA_023818785.1 Candidatus Omnitrophota bacterium | reverse complement strand
TAGTTCAAAAATCCCTGTTCTTCCATAATATCCCTCATTTAAACACTTTTTACATCCTTTGCCTTTCATAAATTTACCATCTAATATATCTTTTTCTTCAAGCCCTATTTCTGAAATCAACTGCAAAGGAGGTTTTTCACTAACAGAACAATTTGGACAATTTAATCTAACCAATCTCTGAGCCATAACTCCAATTAAAGAAGAAGCAATTAAATATGGTTCTATTCCCATATCTATTAATCTTACAATAGCACTTGAAGCATCATTTGTATGAAGTGTACTAAAAACAAGATGCCCTGTTAAAGATGCTTGGATTGCCATTTCTGCTGTTTCTATATCTCTTATTTCTCCAACCATTATTACATTTGGATCATGCCTTAAAATGGACCTTAAACCATTTGCAAATGTCAAACCGACTTTTGGATTAACTTGAATTTGATTTATACCTTCAAGATTATATTCAACAGGGTCTTCAAGTGTAACTATATTTATACCAGGATTGTTAATTTTAGATAAAGCAGCATATAAAGTTGTTGTCTTACCACTTCCTGTAGGACCTGTTAATAAAATTATTCCATGGTCAGAGTGAATTAACTGATTAAACTTTCTATAATTATCTTCAGAAAATCCAAGTTCTTCAAGTCCAAACAAAAAAGTTGTTCTATCAAGTAATCTCAAAACAATTGATTCTCCAAAAAAAGTTGGAATTATAGAAATTCTTATATCAATCTTTTTACTATCCACCTTTATTGAAGTTCTGCCATCCTGTGGAATTCTTTTTTCAGCAATATCAAGATTTGACATTATTTTTATTCTTGTAACGATAGGAGGGTGAAATTTTTTAGGAAGGATAAAAATATCATGCAATATACCATCTATTCTATATCTGACTTTTAAAGAGCCCTCTGTTATTTGTAAATGAATATCACTCGCTCTCATTGAAATTGCTCTATAAATTATTTGATTGACTATTCTTATGACAGGTGCTTTATTTGCAAGGTCAAGTAAATTTGCTGTATCAGAATCTATATCTTCTTCTATATTAAGTATTTCTTCTGTGCTTAAATCATCAATGACTTTTTTTGAAGAACTTGGGTGATAATAAAATTTTTCAATACATTCATTGATTTTTTCCGAATTTGATAAAGCAATCCTAATATCTTTTTTCAAAATTGTTTTAATCTCTCCAATATCAAGATTTAAAGGATTACCTGTTATAATAATTATTTCTCCATTCTCTCCAATTACAGGGATAAAACAATTATTTTTTAAAAAATTATAAGGAAAGAGATTTAAAATCTCAGGTTCTACTCTATCTTCAAAATTTTCTATCCATTTTACTTCTTTATCCACCTTTTTCTCCTTTAAAAATTTTTTCTTTTTCCTCTCTTATCTTTTCTGCTTCTTGAAATGTTGAAATTATATGAGGAGTTATAAATATCATTAAATTTGTTTTAATTGAATTTGTAGTTTCCTTTCTAAATAAACGCCCAATACCAGGGATATCTCCTAATAAAGGAACTTTTTGAATTGATTTTTCAGACTCATTTCTTAAAAGTCCTCCAAGAACAACTGTTTTACCATTTGGAACAATTAAAGTCGTTTCTGCTTTCCTTTTTGCAGTTGTAGGTGCTTCAGGTATTCCTCCTTGTACAAGTTTTGTTACTTCCTGAGAAATTTTCAATTTTACATATTTATCCTGACTTATTTGAGGAGTTATCTTTAAAACAATTCCAACATCTTTATAATCATAACTTTTAACTATATCACTTCCTTGACCTTCTCTATAAGTATAAAATCTTGTTTCTTTTAAATATGGAATATTCTCTCCAACATTTATCGTTGCTTCCTGATTGTCTGCTGTAACAATTTGAGGGGTTGAAAGTATATTAAACTGGCTATCCCTTGAATATAGATTTATCAAAGCACCAACACTCAAAGGATATGTAAATTCGCCTTTATAAAATGCAATAGAAAGTCCTTCTGGAGGTATACCTGATGAAATATAGGATGCTAAATCTCCAAAATTTGTCCCTGCTACACCTGTGTATTTTTCATTATCAAACTTTTGAGATGTCGCCCACTCAATTCCAAGTTTTTTTGTTTTATCAAATGTAACCTCTGCTATCAATGCCTCTATTAAAACCTGATTTGTTAGAACATCTATTTCTTTCAAAATATTAGTAATTGTATCAAAATCAGAAGGGTCAGCATAAACAATTAAAGAATTTGTTGCTTTTACACTTACTACCTGTGGTTGAATTGGAGTTTGCCTTGTAGGAACTCTAACAGCACTTATTTTTTTCTGTAATATTTGTCCAAGAACCCTTGCAACTTCTTCTGCATCTGCATTCTGTAATTTAAATATCCTTATTTCTTCTTGACCTGGTGGACTTGGTTTATCAATCTTTTCTACAATTTCCATTATTTTTCTTATATTTTCTCCTATATCTGAAATTATTATAGTGTTTGTTCTTGTATCAACAGTAATTTGTCCTCCCTTACTTATATATGGATTTATAATCTGAGAAATTGTTTCTGATGGATAATATTTTAAAGGTATAACCTGAATTACATATTCTTCTTCCTTATCTTTTGGGACATCACCAACATTTATAAATTTAGTTCTAATTTTTCCTTCTGTTATTGGAGAAATCAAAGAAAGACCTTCCTTTTTTGTCACTGTGAAACCATAAAAATTTAAAACAGATTTAAAAACCCTATCTATTTGTTCAACTGGAATAGGAGTTGTTGAATAGATTGTTATATTCCCTCTTATATTTGGATCTATTACATAATTTTCTTTTGTTATTTCTCCTACAAATTTAATAAATGTTTTTATATCAACATTATTAAAATTCAAATAAAATTCTTTTTCTGAAAAAAGAAAAGAAAAAAAGAGCAAAAAGAGTATTAAATTTTTATAGAAAAATCTCATTTTTACCTTGCTCCAGCAGGGGATATTCCTCTTCTTCCTCCAAAAGTTCCACTTGAGATTATATCTATTGTTTGTTCAATCAATGTTTTAACCTCATCATCAGTTTCTACTTTTAATCTTTCAAGTAATATATTTAAAATATTTGGATTATATTCCATCTTCTGTATTATTTTTAAAGCATTTTTTCTAACCTCTGGATTTTTATCATTTAAATATTCAATAATTGACTGGTCAACACCTAAAAATTCAGAATCTCTCCTACCACCTTCTCTACCCCCTGTTATCAAAAATTCTTCTATTGCATCAGATATTGCTTTTCTCACTCCAGCATCTTTTTCATATTTTAATCTTACAAGTAATGTTCTTA
>JAMWCO010000160.1 GCA_023818785.1 Candidatus Omnitrophota bacterium | reverse complement strand
CAAGTAATTCCTGAACGACTCTTAAATCAAGTCCTTTGTTCAATAAATGAGTTGCAAAAGTGTGTCTTAAAGTATGTGGTTTTACATTTTTGTTTATTCCAGCATATTTTGCATATTTTTTAACTATTTTCCATACACTCTGTCTTGAAATTTTCTTCCCCTGATTATTTAAAAATAAATATTCATTATAACTTTGCTTTCTTTCATTTAAGTATTTTTTTAATAATTCAATTGTTTTTTTATTCAACAAAGCGATTCTTTCTCTGTTACCTTTCCCTTTAACTTTTATAAATCCATCTTCAAGATTCAAATCATTTATTTTTAGATTACAAACTTCAGAAACTCTTAAGCCAGATGAATAAAATAATTCTATTATTGCAAGATTTCTGATATGTTTTCTTGAAATTTTATCTAAATTAAGGATTTTTTCTACTTCTTCATAGGTTAAGACATCGGGTAATTTTCTTTCTATTTTAGGACTTTCAATATTTAATTGCCGATTTTTTATATAGCCAACTCCTATTATAAATTTGTAAAAATTTCTTATACCAGAAAGTATCCTTACAATACTTGTTGAAGAATAATTTTTCTTTTTTAAAAAAAATATAAAAGAAGTGATATCTTCGGAATCTAATTTATTTAAATTTAAATTTTTCTCTTCTATAAACTTTTTAAATTTTAAAATATCATTTTTATAAGCAGAAGCAGTATTTGTTGATAAATTTTTTTCTATTAAAATATGATTAATAAATTTTTCTATTAACTCTTCTAAATTCATTTATTCATCCTTGTCTTTACCAAATTTTCAAATTCCTCTTCACTTATAATTTTAACTCCTAACTCTTGGGCTTTCTGTAATTTTGAACCTGGTTGCTCTCCACATATCAAATAGTTTGTATTTTTTGAGACAGAATTAGTAACTTTCCCTCCAAGTTTTTTAATATAATTTTGGATTTCATCTCTTGAATAATTTTTTAAAGTTCCAGTGACAACAAAAGTTAAACCAGAAAGTATATCTTTTTTTTCTTCTATTTTTTCCTTTTCCATTTTTACACCTGCTTTTTTTAATTTCTCTATTACTTTTAAATTTTCTTCATTTGAAAAAAATTCAATTATACTTTCTGCCATTATAGGGCCTATCTCTGGAATAGTTGATAATCTTTCTATAGTTGCTTCTTTCAATTCATCTATTGATTTGAATTCCTCTGCAAGAATTTCACTCGCATGAATCCCAATATGTCTTATTCCAAGAGCATAAATTAAATTTGATAAAGGTCTTGTTTTACTCTTTTCAATTGCAGAGAGTAAATTTCTGACTGATTTATCACCCATTCTCTCAAGTTTTATTAAATCATCATATTTCAAATAATAAATATCTCCATAATCAGAAAGAAGATTTTTATCAACAAAAATGTTGACCCATTTTTCTCCAAGTCCTTCTATATCCATTGCATCTCTTGAGGTAAAATGGATAATCCTTTCTTTAACTTGAGCAGGACATCTTATATTTGGACATCTTATTGCAACTTCCTCTTTATCTTTTACTACTTTACTCCCACAGACAGGGCATTTTTCAGGTATAGGTATTTCTTTCTCTTTTCCTGTTCTTGCTTCTGTTATTACTTTTACAACCTTTGGTATAATTTCTCCACTTTTTTCAACAAAAACTCTATCTCCTATTTTAACACCAAGCCGTTTAATTTCATCAAAATTATGTAAAGTTGCTCTTGATACAGTTGTTCCACTTACTCTTACTGGTTCAAGTACTGCAACAGGAGTTAAGGTTCCTATTCTTCCTACTTGAATTATAACATCTTTTAAAACTGTTGAAACTTGTTCTGCAGGAAATTTATAAGCAACTGCCCATCTTGGACTTTTTGTCGTAGTTCCAAGAGTTCTTTGTAAATCAAGAGAATTAACTTTTATAACCATACCATCAATATTATAAGGTAGCGTGAACCTCTTTTCCACCCATTCTTTACAATATTCAATAACTTCATTAATATTTTTACAATGCTTTCTATAAGGACTTACTGGGAAACCAATATTTTTTAAAAAATTTAAAACTTCCCAGTGTGTTTTTAGTCTATTATTTAAAAAACCTTGATAAATAAAAATCTGTAAATTTCTTTGAGACACAATTTTAGGGTCAAGAAGTTTCAAAGAACCAGCAGTTGCATTCCTTGGATTAGCGAATAATTCTTCTCCTTTTTCTTTTTTTTCTTTATTTAATTTTTCAAAATCATCTTTTCTCATATAAACCTCTCCACGAACCTCAATTTTTTCTTTGTAGTTAATTCTTAAAGGCAATGTTTTAATTGTTTTTAAATTTTCAGTTATATCATCTCCCTTAAACCCATCTCCTCTTGTAACACCAAGTATAAATTCGCCATCTTCATAATGTAGAGATACTGCAACTCCATCAAATTTAAGTTCAACTATATAATCTACATCTTTTACATCAGCCATTCTTTTTACTTTTGCATCAAATTCTAAAAGTTCTTCTTCTGAATAAGTATTATCCATACTTAACATTGGAATTTTATGCTCAATTGTTTTGAATCCTTCAAGAACATGGCCTCCGACTTTCTGAGTTGGAGAATCTGGTAATTTATATTCAGGATATTTTTCTTCAAGTTCAACAAGTTCTTTATATAATTGGTCATATTCGTAGTCACTTATAACAGGATTATTTTCAACATAATACATATAATTGTAGTAATTTATAAGTTTTACAAGTTCTTCAATTCTTTCCTTCGGTGTTTTCTTCATGCACTCCTCCTTTTTTAAAATTATTTTACCTTTGATTATGTAAGGAAAGACAATTTTTTAAAAATTTCAATTTTTTCTCTATCACCAATTTTTGCCTTATCAACTATACTTTTTAAAAAATTTATTGTTTCATCATATATTTTTTTATCAATAGGGTAGGGGTGTCCATCTTTGCCTCCAAAAGCATAAGAAAATTTTGCTGGGTCATTAAATGAGGGTAAATCACCATAAACAACTTGTGAAATCAAAGATAATGCTTTTAATGTTTTAATTCCAACCCCCTCTGTTAAAACTATATCATTAAATATCTTTATATCTTTTTCTTTTAGTTTTAGAAAATTTTTATATAATCTTTTCATGTCAAATTTTGTATCTACATAATGATGGGAAGGTAAAATAAGTTTTTTTTCAAATTTCAAAATTATCTCTTCCTTTTCAACTATATTTTTAATTTCTTCTATCATTTCATCTGGTTTTGATGAATTTAAATACTCAATAAAATTATTTTGTAGATTTTCACATTTTCTATCTATCAAAT
>JAMWCO010000159.1 GCA_023818785.1 Candidatus Omnitrophota bacterium | reverse complement strand
TCACCACATCTAATACATTTATATATAAAAACATCTTCTTCTATTGCTCCTGGTGGTCTGATTAAAGTAGAATTTCTTGTTATTTTGAATTTTAGTCCATATATTAAAAATGCCCCTACTCCAACGGAAAACTTTAAAAATTCTCTTCTTTTCATTTTTTCATAAGTTTTTTTATCTTATTTCTTAATTTTACCCCAACTAAATAATTTAAGTAACCGAGAGGACATATATTATAACACCAAAATCTTGGAATTAAAAAATTTAAAAAGAGTATTAAAATCAAAAAGAAAAAAATTTTTTTGACTCTAAGAGCACTCATCAAAATTACATAAGGATCAAAAATCCAGAAAACGAAAGGAACAAGAGAAAAAATTGCTAAAAATGCTCCAACAATAATTAGATAAAATATAAAAACCCTGATTAACTTAAACCAATTTGGAATTTTTATATTTATTTTAATTTTTTTTCTGAATAAAATCATATTTGTATAATCAATTATTCCGCCAAGAGGACATAGCCAGAAGCAAAAAAAGTTTCCTAATAATATAAGCATAAAAAAAATCCCAATGGATGGTAAAAATAAGTAAGAAAAGTGTAATGTTGATATTGTTGTGAAAATAGCAAATAGTAAATCAATACGGAAAAATATATTTAAAGGTAATTTTTCTGAAAAAGGAAAAGTTGTTTTTTTAAAAAAATAAAAAAATAGAAAAATAAAAATACCCTGTGTGAATGTTCTAATAATTTTTTTATACATTTCTTATTTTAACTTTATTTAGGTCCATTATACCAAGACCCATCTCTGCACCATATTTTATATGAGGGACTTGTTCTGGCTTTTTACCAAGAAGTGTAGAACCGTAGGCATCAAGAGCAACTATATCTGTCCCAGCGATAACCATATTTAATTCTTCTAATTCACCTGGTCCCTGTGGACCTCTCGTTAACATTATCCTTGTTGCGTCCAGAACTATAAGTCTTGTCTTAGATAATATATATCTTGTAATTTCAGCGATACATTTATGAAGGTCTGTTCTATGAAAATAACCTCTATCTTTAACAATACCCATAAAATTTTTCATTGCAATTGTAACAACTCCTCCTCCATGGACCTTTACAACTGGAACATCTATCAAAACATCACATTCAACAACATCCTTTAAAACTTCTGCCTCTTTTAATACATCACCGCCTACATTTACTTTTACCCATTCAATTGGTGGTTTTATAATTCCTCCTGCTTTTTCAACACTTTCTTTTATTCCACTTGTAACAAATGAAACATTCCAGTTATTGACAGGATTCTCTGTTACTATAACTTCTGCATCAACCTTTTTACAGAGTTTTACAAGGGCACTAACAACATCTGGATGAGTATTTGCACCTTGCTCTGGAGTTCTATTCCAGGCAATATTTGGTTTTATTATAACTTTTTGTCCTTTTTTAACAAACTTTTCTATTCCTCCCATCTTTTCTATAACTTTTATTGTAACTTCTTCATAATTTGTACCTTTTCCTACAAAAATTTCACTTCCCTTTTCTTCAGCAAAAGAAATATTTCTTTTCCATTTAAAAATATTTGAGAAACTTATACCCGCTAAAAAGATAAAACTATTTTTCAAAAACTCCCTTCTTTTCATATTTTCCTCCTTTTAAGTTTTTGATAATCAATAATTTAAATTTTATCATTTAAAGTTTATTATTAAATCCATCTATCCTTTTCACTTTTTTAATTTTTTCAATATTTTATTTTCCCATCCCCATCTATTTCAAAATTTTTATAGGATAAGTATTTTTTAAGTATTTTATAGGTATTTTTGGTAATTTTTTCTTCAGATATTGTGTAAATTTTATAAGCCCAGGTGTTTCACTTACCTCATGCCCAATTTCTATAATTCCAATTTTTAAATCTGAAAGTGCTCTTATTGTATATTCATCAACTTCACCAGCAATAACAGTATCAACATTATAAGATAAAATTTTATCAATAAATTTTGAATTTATACTTAATCCTAAACCTCCAACAAGACACCCTACCCTTTTAACTTTTTTATTTGGTTCTGTAATTCTCAAAAACTCTACTTTATACCTTTTCTTTAATTCTTTCGCCACATTTTCCAATTTCTTATTTTCAAATTCATAAACCCTATAAAGATTTTCTTTAATTAAAATTTTGCCTCCTGAAAGTTGGTCAAAAACATCAAAAATAAAATTTTTATCAATTGTATAATGTAATCTTAAAAAATTAATTCTGTTTTTTTCAAGAATTTCTTTTCTGAAATCACTTACAATTCCACCCTTATCACCGCCAGCATATTCAGGAGGGAAATATAAATCTTCATGAGCAATTAATAGATTAAATTTATTTTTAACTGTAAAATCCAGCACTTTTTTTGACACCTTCCAGCATACAACTATTCCATTTATTTCATCTTCATAATACTTATATCTTAACCCTTCTTCAGAGCCCAAATTACCAAATTCACTCTTTATAAATTCTAAGAAATCTAAACAATTCATAATTTCTTAAGTTAATAACTTATTAAGTTCATAACTTTATAACTTATTTACTTGTATATTCTATTTTTAATTTCTCTTCAACTGCTGCCTGTGCCGCTGCAATTTTAGCAACAGGGATTCTATAAGGAGAACAAGATACATAATTCATTCCAACTCTATGGCAAAATTTTACACTTTCAGGGTCTCCTCCATGTTCTCCACATATTCCAATTTCAAGATTTGGATTTGCTTTTCTTCCTTTTTCAATACCAATTTTTACAAGTTGCCCAACGCCTTCCTGGTCAAGCGTCATAAATGGGTCATCCTTTAAAATTTTCTTTTCAAGATAATAGAATAAGAATTTTCCAACATCATCTCTACTAAAACCAAGTGTCATCTGTGTTAAATCATTTGTCCCAAATGAGAAGAAGTCAGCCTCTCTTGCAATTTCATCAGCAGTCAAAGCAGCCCTTGGCACTTCTATCATAGTTCCTACCATATATTTAATTTTAACTCCATATTTTTCCATAACTTCTTCAGCAACTTTAACTACTATTTCTTTCTGATGTTTAAATTCTTCCACATTTCCTACAAGAGGTATCATAATTTCAGGAATTACTGTTTCTCCTTCTTTTGCAAGTTCACATGCTGCTTCCATTATTGCCCTTGCTTGCATTTCTGTTATTTCTGGGTATGTTATCCCTAATCTACAACCTCTATGACCAAGCATAGGATTAAATTCATGAAGTTGTTCTACCCTTTTAAGAATCTTTTCTTTTTCTTTAATCTTTTCTTCAGATTCTTTTCTTTCTTTCATCAATGCTATTTCTACCATAAGTTCTTCTCTCTTTG
>JAMWCO010000010.1 GCA_023818785.1 Candidatus Omnitrophota bacterium | reverse complement strand
TATTGAAAAGAAAAATGGTCTTTATCTTTTAGAAACAGAAAAGGGTAAATATTTTTCAGAAATTGTTATAAACTGTGCTGGTTTATATGCAGAAGAAATATCAAAATTACTCGGTTTTAATTATGAAATTTTCTGGGCGAAAGGTGATTATTTTACAATTTCAAAAAAGTTTAATATACCTTTACTTATTTATCCCATCCCAATGAAAGAAGGGCTTGGGATACATTTAACACCAAGATTTGATGGGTCTTTAAGAGCGGGTCCTGATATTGAATATGTAAATAAAATTTATCCTCCGTATTCTACTGAAAAAGAAAGTTCAATATTTAAAGTAAATGAAAGGAAAAAAGAGATTTTTTACTCTCAAATTAAAAAATATTTACCAAAAATAGAATTAGATTATTTAGTTTCAGAAAGTTATGGTATAAGACCAAAATTGCAGGGAAAGGGAGAAGAATTTAAAGATTTTATTATAAAAAAGGAATTACCAGGTTTTATAAATCTTATTGGTATTGATTCTCCTGGTTTGACTTGTTGTATTTCAATTGCAAAATATATAGAAAATCTATTAATTTAAAGAGATTTTTCAATTTTTTTAATTTTTTCCCAATTTTCAATTACTTCTTTCTCATCTTTAATTTTTTTATTTTCAAAGACATGAGGGTGCCTTCTTATCATCTTTTTGCATAAATTATCAATTACCTGGTCAATTGTAAATATCTTTTTTTCTTTTAAAATTTGTGAGTGAAATAATACTTGCCATAAAATATCTCCAAGTTCTTCCTTCATACCTTCATAATTTTTATTCTCAATTTCTTTTATAAATTCTTCTATCTCTTCTTTTAAATATTTCAAAATACTCTCATTTGTTTGTTTTTTATCCCAGGGACATTTCTTTCTTATCTTTTCCATAATTTTTACTGCATCTTCAAATTTATATTTTTTCTTTTTCATCTTCCTCAACCCATATATCCTGAAAATTTAGCCACTGAGTTGGATATTTTAATATAACTTTTTCAATAATTTTCACACTTTGATTAAGCAAATAATCAATTTTTTCATCTTCACTCAATTTTTCATCTGGATAGGCAATTTGTTCAAAAAATAATTTATATTTTTTGTTTTCCCTTACCAAAAATCCAGCAATAAATTCTGTTTTCAATTTTATAGCAAGAGTAGCAGGACCCCTTGGGAAAATTGCTTTTTTCCCCATAAAATTTACTATTACGCCTTTTTCAGTAAAAACTCTGTCTCCTAATATTGCAAGAATTTTATTTTCTTTTTTAAATCTTATAAATTCCTTTGGATTTGAACCTGTAAAGATAACTTCAACTCCTTTACTTTCTCTTATTTTCTTATATATTTCTGTTATTTTAGGTGTTAAATAAGGTATGACAACTGCACAAATTTTATGACCCAGAATTGAAGTTATAATTCCTGCAAGTTCCCAATTCCCAATATGAGCAGTTAGAGCAATTACACCATTCCCTTTTGATAATGACCCTTCAAGTAATTCTATATTTTCAACAATTACTCTTTCTCTTAACTTTCTATAATTTAACTTTGGGATTGTGAAGAATTCAGCCATATACCTACCAAAATTATAATAGACCTCTTTAACATATCTGGCTAAATCTTCTTGTTTGATTTTATCTCCTTTTTTAAAATTTAAAATTATTTTAAGATTTTTCTTCATTATTTTTCTTAAATTGGAAGTAAAAATATATCTTATTTCTGTCAAAATTCTTGCAATTAAGAAACAGAATTTTTCAGGGAAATATTTTCCAATAAAAGAAAAAAGAATAAAAGTTATGTTAAGAAGAAATTTTATAATTCCCTCCTCCCTTCTATTGCTTTTTTCAATGTTTGAGTATCAATATATTCAAGTTCACTCCCAACTGGTAATCCAATTGCCAATCTTGAATGTTTTATCCCAATTTTTTTCAATATTTCAGAGATATAAATACTTGTATTTTCTCCTTCCATTGTTGGATTTGTTGCAATTATAACTTCTTCAACTTTCTCATTTTTTATTCTTTCAATTAATTGGGGTATTTTTAATTCTTCTGGTTTTATATTATCAAGTATTGAAATTTTTCCCCATAATACATGGTATCTTCCTTTAAAATTTGTTTTTTCAATTGAGATTAAGTCCTTTACTTCTTCTACAACACATATAATATTTTCTCTTTTTTCATCAAGACATATATTACATAACTCACCTTCTGAAAAATTAAAACATCTTCTACAAAGTTTTACCTTATTTTTAAGAGATATTATTGCTTCTCCAAGAGAAATTACATCAGCATCTTTTTGTTGAATTAAATAATAAATAATCCTTTCTGCACTTTTAGGACCTATACCAGGAAGTTTTTTAAGTTTTTCTAATAATCTTTCTATAATTTCTGGATATAGTACCATTTTAAAATGGGAAAGAACCCATTGCTGATTTTATTTCATTTGCGATTATCTTTTCTACTTCTCTCTGTGCATCTTGGAATGTTTTTTTAATAAGTTTTTCAATATAATTTTTATTTTCTGGTTTGAGAATATTTTCAGAAATTTCAATATTTAGAATTTCCATTCTCCCATTTATTTTCAATTTTATTTCATTCTTAGGAGATGAAACTTCAACTATTTTTGATGAAAGTAGTTTTTGAAATTGTGTTGCCTGTTGTCTTAATTGAGATATCTGCTTTAAATTATCAAATATTCCCATTTTATTCCTCCACTTGAATTATTTCTCCATTAAAAAATTCTATTATTTTTTTTATCTCCGGATTTTCTAAAATTGACTCATTATTTTCGTTTAAAACAGGAATTATTTTATAATTTTTTCCAGTATAGTCAAAAATTATTTTTTCTATTTTTATTTTATTTTGTGGTTTTTCAATCATTGATTTATGAAAACTAAATTTTTTTTCAAAAGATAAGTATATGTTTTCTCCTTCTATTTTTACTAATTTCCCTTCTCTTAAAGCAGCCTCTAAGGTTGGCTTTATTTTTTTTATTTCTTTTAAAATTTCTTCCCAGTTAAAATCCTTATATTTTAATTCTTCTATTGCATCTTTTTGGCTTGATTTTTCATTTTCTTCCTTAAAATCAAATATTGTTTCTGGGATTTCTTCTATAATTTTTTTACTTTCATAATCTTTTTCTTGGCCCCACAATTGGGTTAACTTAAGGAGTAATATTTCACACATTAAAATTGGTTCTCTTTCTTTCCTAATCCTGTCTTTAAATTCAATAATATAATTTACTCCTTCAAATATCTTTTCAATTTCAAGATTTTTAAAATGATTAAAAAATTCAATATTTAAATCAGTTATTTTATTCTTTACTTTCATTGTAATTATTTCCTTAATCTTTCTTATCATTCCTTCAAGAATTAAAACAGGGTCTTTCCCTTCAGAGATAAGATAATGAAAAGATTCAATAGTTGCAATATAATTTTTATTCCTTATCTCTTTTAAAATTTTCTCTATACATTCTTCTTCTGGTAATCCAAGCAAATTTCTCACATCATCATATTTTATTTTTTCATCAGAAAATATAACTAACTGTTCCAGTAAACTTATTGCATCTCTTAATGAACCTTCACAAAAATCATATATTTCATCTATTGCTTTTTCTTCTATTTTTATATTTTCTTTTTCACATATTTCTATAATTTTTTTTCTAACTTCTTCTTTTTTCAATGGTTTTAGATTAAATCTTTGACACCTTGAAATTATAGTAGGAGGTATTTTTTCAGGAGCAGTTGTTGCAAAGAAGAATTTTATATATGAAGGTGGTTCCTCAAGTGTCTTTAATAAAGCATTAAATGCTTCATTTGTTAACATATGAACTTCATCAATTATATAAATTTTAAATCTTGATTTAGCAGGTAGAAGATTTACATTTTCTCTTATATTTCTTATTTCATCAATCCCTCTATTTGAAGCACCATCAATCTCAAGAACATCAAGGGAAGAACTATTTGTTATTTCTATACAATTATCACATTTATTACATGGTATAGGAGTTGGCCCTTCCAGACAATTTAAACCTTTTGCGAATATTCTTGCCAATGTTGTTTTCCCAACTCCTCTTGGACCAGCAAAAAGATAAGCATGCGCAACTTTTTTTGTTTGTAATGACCTTTTTAAAATTTCTATAATCTCTTTTTGTCCACATACTTCTTCAAATGTTTGTGGTCTATATTTTCTTGCAAGTACCTTATACATTTTATCTCTCCTATTTAATTTTACCATTTTTTATTTTTTTAAAAAATTTTTTCTCAAAGAATGTGCAAAATTTGGCAGAATAAAAAATGGAATGAAAAAAGTGAAAGAAAAATACAAATTAACATATCGTGTAAATCCCTACTGAACGCCGCAAATACAGACAAATTTCAAATAATTCTTCAATATTTTATAAAAAATCAACAAAAACTCATTTTAAGAGGTTTCATAATTTATTTTTTGCCAACTATAAAATTAAATAATTTGAAAAGAAACTTGCCAAAAATTTTGACAAAAATTTGTAGTGTATAATGATAATAGAAATAGAATTTAGTTTGACAGGGAAAAGTGAAAAATTGTAAATTAAATATAAACAGAGTTTAGTAAATATTTATGATTTTTCAAAAAGGAGAAAGTATGAGAGTGGTGGCAGTTTCAATGGCTTGTGAATATAGAAAGATAGAAAAGATTGAAGATAATTTAAATTATATTCAGAATATTTTTAAAGAAATACAAAATATAAAACCAGATTTTGTTGTATTGCCTGAAACTTTTGCTTATGTAGACCTTAAAAAAAATGATATAAATGAATATGAAAAAATAAAAGATTTTTTAAAATATATCAGCAGAAAAACGCATACCTGGATAGCAGGTTCAAGTTATGATATTGAAGATAAAAAAATCTACAATAGATGTTTTTTTGTAAATAGAAAAGGAGAGATAGTTGGTAAATATGATAAAATTCATCCAACAGAAGAAGAACTTGAAAGAGGTATATATCCGGGAAGAAAAGAGCAATTACCTATTAACACAGAATTTGGTAAAATAGGTGCTTTTATATGTTTTGATGCCAACTGGCATTATGATTTAAAATATCAGGTTGACAATGGAGCAAAATTACTTGTTTTTTCATCTGCTTATCCAGCAGGGAAAATATTAAATTCTATTTCACTTTTATATCAAGTTTTTATAGTTGCAGGGATTTGGTCTTTAACTTCAGGAATAATAGATATCACGGGTAAATGGCTTAAAAAAACAGATAGATTTTCATATTGGGTATGGACAGATATTAATTTAAATAAAGAGGTTTTCCACTGGGATTATCAAGGAGATAAAGTAAACAAGATAATTAAAAAATATAAAGATAGAATAAAAATAGAAACATTTGGAGATGAAGCAATCTTTACTATAGAAACGATTGATAAGAATTTATCAATTGAAAAAATAAAAAAAGAATTTTCTCTTGTTACATATTCTGAATATAAAAAAAGAGCAACAGAAAAACAGGATAAAAGAAGAGAAAGTTAAATATTTAGATATTTTTTATCTCTTCTTTAATAACAAAATTTTTCAGTATCCCAATCCCTTCTATTTCAATTTCTACTATATCTCCTTCTTTTAAAAATACAGGTGGTTTTCTTGCATATCCAACACCAGAAGGAGTTCCCGTTAAAATAATTGTTCCTGGTAAAAGTGTCATCTGTTCTGACAAATAACTTACAATCCTATATGGGTTAAATATCATCTTGGAAGTATTTGAATCTTGCATAATCTTTCCGTTCAAAATTGTTTTTATATTTAGATTTGTTGGCTCAATTTCTGTTTCAATCCATGGCCCAATTGGACAAAATGTATCAAATGATTTTCCTCTTGCCCATTGTTTGTCTTTTACCAATTGACAATCTCTTGCACTAACATCATTTCCACATGTATAACCAAATATATAATTTTTTGCATTATCATCTTTAACATTTTTACATTTTTTACCAATAACAATTACAAGTTCACATTCATAATCAACTTGGTTTGGTGCTTGTTTTGGTAAAATTATAGGAGATAAATGACCAGTTAAAGAAGTTGTTGCTTTTAAAAATATAATCGGATATTCAGGAACTTCTTCCCATCCTTCTTCTGCGTGTTCTTTATAATTAAGACCAAGAGCAATAATATTTGGTGGATAAATAGGTGGTAAAAATTCAATTTCATCAATATCATAAATTTCATTAGTTTCTTTAAACTTATCTTCAAAAGGTATCCAGTTTATAGTATAAATTTTATTATTTTCTAAAATACCATATTTTTCTTCTCCATTTATACTAAATCTTAAAAATTTCATTTTTTCTCCATTTCTGTTTGGGATAAATAATTTGAATACTCATTGCTTAAATTGGAGATTTCAAAAGATATTATTTCAGGAATTTTGTATGGATGCTCTTGTTTTATTTTCTTCTCAATTTTTTTATAATTTTCTTTTTTGCATTTAATAAATATTATCCATTCTTTACTTTTCTCAATTCTATTTTCCCACCAGTAATGACTTTCAATAGGTCCAATTATTTGGCAACAGGAGGCAAGTTTTTCATTTAATATTTTTTTTATAATATTTTTACATCTTTTCTTATCAGGACAAGTTGTAATTATTTGGATAAATTTCATAGTCTTTCTTTAAATTTTTTTATTTCAGGATAATCATCTTTATTTTCTGTTTCTTTAATTTGTTGATATAAAATTTGTTGCTGTCTTGATAATTTTTTTGGTATCAAAACTTTAATTTTTACAATCATATCTCCTTTTCCATATCCATTTAACTTAGGCATACCCATATTCCTTAATCTTAAAAGGTCTCCATTCTGTGTTCCTGGTGGTATTTTTAATTTTATTTTTCCTGTTAAAGTAGGGACTTCAATTTCATCTCCTAAAACTGCTTGCGTAATAGTAATTGGAACTTCTAAATATATATTTTCTTCTTTTCTTTCAAATAATGGGTCTTTTTCAATAAAAACTGTAACATATAAGTCGCCTCTTTCTCCTTTGTTTGGTCCAATATCTCCTTCACCTTTTAATCTTAAACTCATCCCATTTTCAATACCTACAGGAATTTTTACAAGTATTTTATGCATATTTCTTACTCTTCCTGTACCTCTACAATTTGAACAGGGGTCAGATAAAACTTCTCCTTCTCCTTTACATTTTGGGCATGTCTGAGAAATTGTAATAAATCCAGAACTTTTTATAACTTGTCCTTTCCCACCGCAAGTAGAACAAGTAATTCTCCCTTTTTTTGTTTTACTTCCACTACCATTACAGATAGGACATTCATCAAATCTTGAAATATTTATATATTTTTCTGTACCAGTTGCTGCCTCTTTTAAATTAATATAAATTCTATATTCAAGGTCAGAACCCTTTTGAACTTTTCTTGTCTTAGTTTTTCTTGTAAAATCAGAACCAAAAATATCTTCAAAAAAATCACTAAAAATATCTCCAAAAATATCAGAAAAATCCATTCTTACTCTTGAAAAATCTTGTGTCCAATCAAATCCAGTTGGCCCAAAACCAGCATGTCCATAAGTATCATATATTTTCCTTTTTTCTGGATCTGATAATACTTCATATGCTTCTGTTATTTCTTTAAACTTTTCTTCTGCTTCTTTATTTCCAGGATTTCTATCAGGATGATATTTTAAAGCAAGATCTCTATATGCTTTTTTTATTTCCTCAATTGATGCATCTTTTGAAACTCCTAAAATTTCGTAATAATCCTTTTTCTCATTCATAACTTCTCCTTAAATTATAATTATTTTACATTTTATTTGTCATTTTATAAAGAGAAAAAGATTTCCATCTCTTCTTACATAAAACTGAAAACAATTATCTTTCCAAATAAAAATTTTCTGATTTTGATTGGTAGAAGAAAAGGTTAGAAGATAAAAAATTTATATTTTTTTAAAAAATTAAAAAGAAAATTTGGGGTATCCTACAAAATTTTTTCTCCATTAGAAAGGAGGTGATCCAGCCGCACGTTCCCGTACGGCTGCCTTGTTACGACTTCGCCCTCCTTGCCGAGTGTACTCTAATACCCTCCCTCCCTTTCGGGTTGGGATAAGGTATTTCAAGTACCCCCGACTCAGTTGGCGTGACGGGCGGTGTGTACAAGGCCCGAGAACGTATTCACCGCGGCCTGGCTGATCCGCGATTACTACCGATTCCGGCTTCATGCAGGCGGGTTGCAGCCTGCAATCCGAACTTGGGTCGGCTTTTTGGGATTTGCTCCGCCTCGCGGCTTCGCTTCCCTTTGTACTGACCATTGTAACACGTGTGTAGCCCTGGGCATAAGGGGCGTGATGACTTGACGTCATCCCCACCTTCCTCCGGTTTAACACCGGCAGTCCCCGTAGAGTGCTGTCCTTTAAGGACGAGTAACTACGGGCAGGGGTTGCGCTCGTTCCGGGACTTAACCCAACACCTCACGGCACGAGCTGACGACAGCCATGCACCACCTGTCCGCCCTCCCACCAAAAGGTGGGTCATCACCGTTTCCGGCTCTTACCAGGCGGATGTCAAGCCCAGGTAAGGTTCTTCGCGTATCGTCGAATTAAACCACATGTTCCACCGGTTGTGCGGGCCCCCGTCAATTCCTTTGGGTTTTAGCCTTGCGGCCGTAGTCCCCAGGTGGGGTGCTTAACGCGTTAGCTTCGGCACCGATCCTTAACGGACCGACACCTAGCACCCATCGTTTACAGCGTGGACTACCGGGGTATCTAATCCCGATCGCTCCCCACGCTTTCGTCCCTGAGCGTCAGTTCAGGAATAGAAGACCGCCTTCGCCACTGGTGTTCCTGCCGATATCTACGCATTTCACCGCTACACCGGCAGTTCCGTCTTCCTCTTCCTGACTCAAAGTTAGATAGTATTGGTTCCAATTCTCTGGTTGAGCCAGAGGATTTCAAAACCAACACATCTAACCGCCTGCGGACCCTTTACACCCAGTCAATCCGGGTAACGCTTGCCCCCTCCGTATTACCGCGGCTGCTGGCACGGAGTTAGCCGGGGCTTCCTCTGGGAGTACCGTCATCCGCAAAAACGGATTCTTCCTTCCTGACAGGGCTTTACAACCCGAAGGCCTTCATCGCCCACGCGGTGTCGCTGGGTCACCCTTTCGGGCATTGCCCAAGATTCCCCACTGCTGCCTCCCGTAGGAGTGGGGGCCGTGTCTCAATCCCCCTGTGGCTGGCCGTCCTCTCAGACCAGCTACCCGTCTTAGGCTTGGTGAGCCATTACCTCACCAACTACCTGATAGGACTCAGGCCCATCCTCATGCGTTTTGCTTTTTCAGCAAAACTTTGCTTTTGGAGGAATCTCACCTTCAAAAGATTATCCGGTATTAGCTCGCCTTTCGGCGAGTTATCCCGGTCATGAGGGTAGGTTACCTAAGTGTTACTCACCCGTTCGCCGCTTTCCCCCTTCCTGACTGATTAAAAACCAATCAGGAAGAGTTCGTCGCACGACTTGCATGTGTTAGGCACACCGCCAGCATTAACCCTGAGCCAGGATCAAACCCTCTTGCTTGAAAAGATTTAGGATACCCCAAATTTTCAAAGAACTTTTTAAAATATTATACCCACCAATTTTACCACCTGTCAAGAGATTACTTTGCTGGTCCCTCAGGTGGTGGAGGTGGTGGTACTTCTCCTTCAGGTGGAGGTGGTGGTACTTCCATTCCTGCTGGTGGCGGTGGAACTGCTGGAGCTTTCTTTGGCATTGCCTGTTTAATTATGAAAAACAACGCCACCAGAATTATTATTATCAGAATAACTACTGCTGCTGGATTTTGTTTCTTTTCTGCCATCTTTTCTCACCTCCTTTCTCCAGATAAATTTTTTAAGGATAAATTATACTATATTTTTAAAAATTGTCAAGTCAAAATTTGTTATAGTGTAAAATATCTTTTAAATTTCTTTTTGGAACATGCATAACACCTTTTTCATCTCTCCAATATTTTATAGAACCAGTAAATTCTTCAATATAACTTTCTTCATCAGGATAACCTAAGGCAACAATTGTATCAATTTCGTAATTTTCTGGTATTTTTAGAATTTCTCTTAATTTTTCTCTATTTATAGAACCAATCCAACATGTTCCAATTCCTTCATAAGTTGCTGAAAGTAAAATATTTTCAACTGCTGCGCCTACATCATGTTTTGGTGTCGGAGATTTTACATCCTTATTTACTAAAACAACAATGTATGCAACTGGTCTTTTCCCTTCTGGAGGAGGTCCATCTTTTCCAAGATATCCAGCCCATCCAGTTAAAGGGAAAATATCATCTACAATTTTTTTATCATTCACAATTATATATTCAATTGGTTGCATATTTGCTCCACTTGGTGCAATACGAGCCATATCAATAAATTTTTCAATTAATTCTAAAGGTATTTCTTTTTGTTTAAACCTTCTTATTGTTCTTCTTTTTTTAATTATTTCATAAATATCCATATTTTTAATTATACTGCTTTTTTAATTTTTTACAAATCCAAACTATCAAAGTAGATTGCTAAACTTCGGGGCGCTCGGATTTGAACCGAGGACTCCCAGAACCCCATTCTGGTGCCCTAAACCGGACTGGGCCACGCCCCGTTAAAAATTTCTATTTCTTACATTTTTTATATAATTCATACAAAATTCATCTTTCCCTGTCAACATTTCAGATATACATATTGCTTCTCTTATATCAGATATTGTAGGGTCAACAATTACAGAATCAAGTCCTTCATAGATACAAAAGGATAGAAAATATTTATTTATAATTTTTCTATTTGGTAGACCAAAAGAAATATTTGAAAGACCGCAGGTTGTTTTTATATTTAATTTTTTTATTTCTTTCAATACTTTTAGAAAAATAATTCCATTCTCATAATTTACACTAATTGGTTCAACAAGAGGGTCAACAAAAATATTTTCATTTTTTACTCCTATGCCATTTAATATTTCTATTAACTTTTCAGCAATCTGTAATCTCTTTTTATAATCAGAAGGAATACCTTTTTCATCCATTGTAAGGCAGATAATTTTACTTTCAGGATATTTTTTTATTATAGGTAACAATCTTTCAATTTTTTTACTCTCTCCATTTATTGAATTTATCATTTTATCAGAAGTTTTAATAAAAGATAATCCAAATTCAATTACATCAGGGTCTGAACTATCAATACAAACAGGAATTTCTCCAACTTCATATAAACACTCAATTAACCATTTTATATCTTCTTTTTCTCTTTCTTTACCTTTGCCAATCCCAGCATTTAAATCAATATAATGAGCACCACATTCAATCTGTTTTTTTATTTCTTTTTTTATAAATTCTTTATTTTTCTTTTCAATCGCTTCTTTTATATTTCCTCTTGTTCCATTTATTCTCTCCCCTATTATAATCATTTTTTCTCCTTTTTATTTTATTTCTAAAATGAAAGGACCAGAAATAATTGGAATTTCAATCTTTTTATGATCAATTTTTACTTTCATAACACTTTTTTCTTTTTTAAAATCACTTCTAATTATCAGTAATTTATTTTTCATCTTTAATCCTGAAATAACACAATCTGCTTCTTCTGGTACATCCCAGAAAACTGGTTCTCCTTTAAGAATAAAATCATTATACTTAAAACTTTCAGAATAGACCTCATGCAAAACTTTAATTTCTTCTGCAATTTCATTTAAAGGAGACCAAAGACAAAATGTATCAAATCCTTTAAATAATAAATGCCATAAAAGTTCTTTATACTTTTCTCTGCTTAAAGGAACAAAATCAGATGGCAATTGTTTTGGTTTTACAACTGTTTGCCAGTGAACAAAACTTATAATAGGAATATTTTCAGAAGTATTTTTGCCAACAGATGTTGCCTCTTTTAAAAGTGGATAAAACCATCTATATTCTTTTTCTTCAAAATTATAATCATTAAAAAATCTATACCATGTATAAATTACTGGCATTGCGATTGTATATCCACTATATTTAAACTCATCAAACCATCTTCTAAAAAGTGCATTATGTTTTCTTTGGTAAGTGGCTCCTTCAACTTCCTTTTCAAAATAGTCCCACCAGTATCTATATCCATCATGTGGATTTACTGCATAATTTCCTGTTAAACAATCTGGAAAGTATTTTTTAACTGTATTAACAAAAACTTCTCTTTGTAAATCTGCTCTCTTTCTCTTTATAACTTTCTGGAATTCATCAAAATTTTCAATATCTTTTATATTTTTTCTACAGATAACACATTTTTTTGAATTGTCCCATGCTGAATTCCATTCAATAGGTCCATCTATTTCCCAGTCAACTACCCAGTATTTTATCTCTATCCCTTCGTCCTTATATGCTTTTAAAAACTTTTCCAATCTTTCTTTTATAATATAATATCTTTTTTCAATTCTAAATGGACATCCCATTTTCACATTAGGAGAAAATGACATATCAAAAAATACTTTCCCTTTTTCGTCAATATGTCCTGTCTCTTGACTTCCATCAAAAAATCCGTAAACTATTGATGTAGCATCTATTGCGACTGGAAAACTTAAATCTTTTTTTATCCTATCTATTTTTATTGCTTCTTTTATTTCATTTTCTATTTCTTCTTTTGGAATATACCATTTTGTAAAAACAACAATATTTCTTTCTATAAGTTGATTTAAATATAATTTTAGTTCTTCTTCTGTTACATTTAAAGGAATAGAAACCCAAACAAAAAGTGGTAACCTTCTATTTTCTTTAATCTTTATTGGTTGTGTATTTTCTATAATTATATCTATCACATTTTTAGCACAGTTTCCGTTTTTGAAAAATAGTAAAAATAGTAAAATTAAACTTTTCCATGCTTTAACCATTATCATCCTTTTTATTTTCAATTGGTTTTATTATAATATAATTGTATGAAAATATCAAAGGAAAAATTTGAGGAAATAGTTTATCAAAAATTTATGAAAATTCCAGAAAAAATAAGAGAAAAAATTGAAAATCTTGAAATTATAGTAGAAGGCACGCCTAATCTTAATCTGCTTGGTTTATATCATGGTATTCCTTTCCAAAAAAGAAAAAGTCCATTATATTCTCTCGTTCTTCCAGATAGAATAGTTATTTTTAAAGAGAGCATTGAGAAAAATTGTAAAACAGAAGAAGAGTTAGAAAATTTGATTGAGAAAGTTCTTCTACATGAAATAGGCCATTATCTTGGATTGAATGAAAAAGAGTTGAGAAAACTTGGATTATAGATTATTCTGTTTCTTCTTTAAAAATTTCTTTATATTTTTTGATCAGAATTTTAGTGAAATAAAATTTTTTATTTTCAAAATATCCTTTTATTTTCTTTACAGGCATAATACCCATCAATGTGTTTGTTAAAAAGATTTCATCACAATTTTTTAAAAAATTTAATTTAAAAGAACCTTCCTTTATCTTAATCTTTTCCCTCTTACAAACTTCAAATACAACTTTTCTTGTTATCCCATCAAGACATCCAGATTTAATAGAAGGAGTATAAATAACATCATCTTTGACAAAAAATATATTTGAAACACTTCCACAACTAATATATTTTTTTGTATTTAAAACAATTGCATCATCAGAATTATTTTCTCTACATTCAATTTTAAGAATAATATTTTCAAGATAATTAAATGATTTTATTTTTGATAGGACTGAATTTTCATTTCTTTTAACTTTATTACTGATTATACATATGATGCCATCTTTATAAAATCTTTCAGGATATGGTTTAAGTTTCCTGATAATTATTAAATAATATGATTTTTTCTCTTTTTCAGGATTAAATTTTTCTGGTTTTTTTCTCCAAAGATTTATTCTTATATAATATTTCCCTAATTCTAATTTTCTTATCTCTTTTTCAATCAACTTTTTTATTTCTTCTTTATCAGGTATTTCAAGATTAGATATTAGGGCTCCTTTTTTTAACCTCTCCCAGTGTTCATTATATCTAAAAATTTTAAAATTACTTGATATCAATGTTTCAAAAATACCATCTCCATATAAAAAACCCCTTCTTAAAATATCAAAATTTAGAAAAGTTGAGTTTATTTTTCTTCCATTAAATAACAATACTTCTGATTTCATTCTCTTTTATTCCAAGTGTTAAAAATATATTTCTTGCTTTTATAATTGTTTCTTCATATTCTTTTTCAGGGATACTATCCCAAACAATTCCACCACCTACAGGATAATATAAAATTCCATTCTTTAAAAGGAGCGTCCTTATAAGTATATTTAATTGTAAATTTCTATTAAATCCAAAATAACCAAAACATCCTGTGTAAAAACTTCTTTTTGTTGGTTCAAGTTCTTCAATTATTTCAATTGCTCTTTTTTTAGGTGCTCCTGTTATTGAACCACCAGGGAAAACAGCCCTTATTATTTTTTCAAAATTTATTCCATTTTTTAGTTTTCCTTCAATAGTTGATGTTGTTTGAAAAATAGTTTTATATCTTTCAAGATTTATCAATTTTTTTACTTTAACTGTTCCATATTCACATATTTTTCCAAAGTCATTCCTTTCAAGGTCAACAATCATAATAAGTTCAGCCCTATCCTTTTCACTTTCAAGAAGTTCTTTCCCAATTTTTTTGTTCAAATATGGATTATCTGTTACTTTTCTTGTCCCTTTCATTGGTTTTGTTATAATACTTTTTCCTTTTTTCTTTAAAAATAGTTCAGGTGAATTTGAGATTAAAATAAACTCATTAAAATTAAAATAGGCAGAATAAGGAGCAGGGTTTGTTTTTTTTAATTTTAAAAATAAAGGATATGGTTTGAAGTTCCCTTTTATTTCAAATCTGTGAGAAAAATTTATTTGATATACATCTCCTTCTTTAATATAATTTTTTATCTTTTCAATTGAAGAAATATAACTTTCAATATTCATATTTGAACTTAATTTTTCCAATTTAAATTTTAAATCTTTTTCTTTGAAATTTTGAGATTTTTCAATATTTATTTTTAAAAATTTTTTGATTTGAAGAATCTTTTTGCTGAAATCTCTATCATTTTTAAGATTTGATGATAAAAGGAATACTTTTTTATTTTTATTGTCAAAAATTAATATTGTTTCGTAAAAACAAACAAAAATATCTGGTAAATTTAAATCATCTTTTGAAATATCTGGTAATTCTTCTATATGCCATATAAGGTCATAGGATAAATAACCAATTCCACCTGGGGAGAAAAAATAATCTGAGTTTATTTTGAAATTGTCAAAAATCTTCTGAAATTCATGTATTGGCTCTCCTTTAATTTTTTTTAATTTTTCTTTTTCAATTATTTCAATTTCTTTCTTCTTACTTTTAAATATTAAAAATGGAGAAAAACCACAAACTGTATAATTCTGATTTTTATTCCAGTTAACTTCCATATAAAAACTATAAGGAAATTGACTTATAAAGTAGAAAAACCTTTCTGGATTTATATAAGGAAGGTGGTCAACATTTATTTTCTTCATCTTCTATTCTTTTAATTTTATTAACCCTTCCTAAGTGCCTTCCTTTTGTAAATTGGGTAGAAAGAAATGTTTTTGTAATTTCAAAAGAGAGTTCCTTCCCAATTAATCTACCTCCAAGAGTTATTATATTTGCATCATTGTGCTCCCTTGCTAAAAGCGCATCATATATTGAACAACATCTTGCTGCTCTTATCCCTTTAAATTTGTTTGCCACAATAGACATACCAATTCCAGTACCACAGATTAATATTCCAAATTTAATTTCTCTATTTTGTATCCCTTTTGCAACTTTTTCAGCATAATCAGGATAATCAACAACTTTTTTTATTTCTGGTCCATAGTCAATAACTTGATATCCTTCATTTTTTAATAACTCTTTTAAATAATTTTTCAACTCAAAACCAGCATGGTCAGAAGCAATTCCTATTTTCATCTTTATCCTTTCTCAATTATTATAAACTTTTTTTAAAATATGTAAAATTATTTCCAATCTGCTTTTACCGAACCCGGTTCGGAAATGCGGAAAAGGTGATGTTGACATAAATGGGAGTTTAAATATAATAATAATTTAAAATGGTAGAAGCAAAAAATTTAACAAAATATTATGGTAAGACAAAGGCGATAGAGGATGTAAGTTTTTATGTTGAGAAAGGAGAGATAGTTGGACTCCTTGGCCCAAATGCAGCAGGTAAAACCACAATTATGAGAATACTTACATGTTTTTTAACTCCTGATTTTGGTACAGCGAAAATCAATGGATATGATATTTTTGAAAATCCTATTGCTGTTCAGAAAAGTATAGGATATTTGCCAGAAAAAAATCCATTATATGAAGAATTTAGAGTTGATGAATTTCTGAATTTTGTATGTGAATTAAAAGGGATAATGAAAAAAGATGAGAAGGTAAAAAGAATTTCAAAGATTATTGAAGAGTGTGGACTTTCTGATGTGAAAAACAAACTTATATATAAACTCTCAAAAGGATATAAACAGAGAGTAGGGATTGCACAATCACTTATAACTGATCCACCTGTTTTGATACTGGATGAGCCAACAATAGGACTTGACCCAAAACAGATAATTGAAACAAGAAACTTAATAAAAAATCTATCTGGGAAAAGAACAATTCTATTAAGTAGTCATATTTTACCTGAGATTAGTATGACTTGTGAAAGAGTAATTATTATAAATGAAGGGAAAATTGTAGCAACTGATACTGTTGAAAATTTAACTTCAAAATTGAAGGGAGTAAAAGAAATATATCTTGAAGTTGAAGGAGAAATAGAAAAAATAAAAAATGCAATTAGTGAAATTTCTGGAGTTAAAAGTGTTAATGTTATCCTCCCTATAAAAGAAAAAATAAATAAATATGTTGTACTTACAGATAAAGAAAAAGATTTAAGAAAAGAGATTTCAAGAAAAATAGTTAATTTTGGATTTGGACTTCTTGAAATGAGAATAGAGGAAATGACACTTGAAGATATCTTTTTGAAATTAACGACAAAGGAATAAAAATGAGGATTTTTTCTGTATATAAGAAAGAATTGAAGAGTTATTTTACATCTCCTATTGCTTATGTTGTTATTTTAATTTTTGTTGTTATTAGTGGTTTTATATTTTATGCTCTTTCTGCTTATTATTCTCTTATTTCATTAAGATACTCTGAATATCCTTATCCATATTTTACTCTTTCTCCAAATGAAATGATTGCAAGACCTTTATTTCATAATATGGCTATTACTATTCTTTTTGTTTTGCCTCTTTTAACAATGAGATTATTTTCTGAAGAAAGAAGGATTGGAACAATTGAACTTTTATTTACATATCCTTTAAAGGACTCTGATATATACTTGGGGAAATTTTTATCTTGTTTAACTGTTTTGATTATTATGACTTTAATTCCTTCTTTTTATCTTCTGATTCTTGAGAAATGGATAAATTTTGATATAGGTGTAATTTTTAATAGTTTGCTTGGACTTCTTTTACTTGGGGGTAGTTTCATTTCAATAGGTATTTTAATTTCTTCTCTTACTGAGAGTCAAGTAATATCTGCTATTGTTACATTTGGTCTATCTTTAATTTTCTGGATTATTGGCTGGATTTCAGAAATTGTAGGTCCTAAATATTCAACTTTTTTTGATTTTATTTCTTTATATAATCATTATGAGAATTTTCCAAAGGGCATTTTAGATACAAGAGATTTGATATTCTATTTAAGTATATCCATTTTCTTTTCATTTTTGACATTAAGGATACTTATTTCAAAAAAATATAGGGGTTAAAATGGTTGAAAAAAAATTTTTTTATAGAATAAATGCTTTTTTAATGGTTATTCTCTTTCTTGGGATTCTTATATTTGTTAATTTGATTTCTATTAAACACTATAGAAGAATTGATTTAACAAAAAGCAAAAAATATTCTCTTTCTCCTCAAACAAAAAAAATAATCCAAAACTTAAAACAACCTATTGAAATAATTTCTTTTTATAAAGAAAAAATTGATGAAAGGAGAAAAGATATTTTAGAATTATACAAGTCAAACTCAAAATTTATAAATTATAAATTTATTGATCCTGATAGAGATGTCTTAATTGCTAAAAAATATGGGATTACAAGTTATGATACTATTTTAATAAAA
>JAMWCO010000158.1 GCA_023818785.1 Candidatus Omnitrophota bacterium | reverse complement strand
TTTTTCTAAAATTTTTTTATAATTTTTCTCAAAAATTTCTTTTATTTTTTCTGAAAGTAAAGAACTGTTTACAAAATCAAGTGTGAGAAAAATCCTTTTTTTGTCTTTTAATATCATTTCTATATTTTCCAAATCTTCTTCTTTCTCTATTCCAACTACTTGATTTTTCCCTTTATAATACCATTGAATTGGAGCAAATATATCTTTATCAATTTTTTCTGTTGTTATTATTAAATCACCTTCTATTTCTATCTCTTGTATTTCTTCATAAATTTCCCTATATGGAATTAACTTGCTCGTATCATGATATTGAGATATATTATCTGTGTAATAAAAAAATAGAGAAGGTATTAAAGAGAGATAAGGAAAATATAATAAGATATTTTTGACACTTAAATTTTCAATAAGCAAACTAAAAAGCAAAAACCAGAATATTGAAAAAGGAATTAAATTTTGTGGAACAGTTGAAGGGAAGAAAATAAAAATTAATGGAAAAATAAGAGAAGCAGTCATAAGAAATTTCTTCTCTTTTTCTAATAAAAAAAGTTTCTTAAAGTTTTTTATGAATATCAATAAATAAACAATAAATAATGGAAGCAAAATTTTAAAATTAAATGGATTTATTGTTTCTCCAAAAAAGAAATAAAATAAAGTATAAGGAAATCTTAAAATTGTTGGTATTGGTCTTCTAATTCCAAGTGTAAAAATTAGTTGATAAGGAATTCTTATTAACCATGGTATATAAAAAAGAAAAGTAATTAGGAAAGATATAAAAAAATCAAAGTTAAATTTTTTCAGAGTTAAAAGAGTAAAAAATTCAATTAAAATAACAATGAAACTTAAATTATGAGCATAAAGTAATAATATGTTTATAAGAGTAAAAAAAATTATCCATCTTTTATTTTTTTGTTCAATTAAATTTAAAAGAGAAATAAAAGAGAATATCGTGAGTAATGTAAAAAAAGTATATGATTTAATAATTTGGGACCATAAGATTAAAGATGGACTTAATGAAATAAAAAAAGAAAGAAGAATTCCGGTTCTTTCATTTTTAAATTTTTTCCCTAAAATATAACTAAAAGGGATAGATAATACACCAAAAAATAAAGATAAACTTCTTAAAAAAACTTCATTTTCTCCAAATTTCATCATATAATGAATGAAAATATAATATAAAGGAGGGTGTGCATCTTTATAAGTAATATAATCAATAATCCATTTAATTGAATGTTTACCAAGAGATATAGCAAGTAATTCATCACACCAAAAAGAATGTTTACTTAAGTTCAAAATTCTTAAAAATGTTCCTATAAAAATAATTAAAGTTAAGTAAAAATTTATTTTTTTATTCATTTTCTAAAATTGCAATTATACTTTTATCAACTAATAACTTCCAGAGATTTAAAAATGAAATTTTTTTGGAAATAAATTCTTTGAGAAAAATAATTTTTTTTATTTTTAATCCAACCAATTCTGACAATTTGAAGATTGAGTTTCTATCAAAATGGTAAATCTGAGTAGGTATATGAAGTATTGAATTAGACTTTCCTGTAAATAATAATATTTTAGCAATTTTAAAAATATAATCAGAATGTAAAGGTGTCTTTATTACAAGAATACCATTTCTTTTTAATAATTTTTTACATTTTTGTAAATAATCTATTGGATTTTTTAGATGTGCAATTACATCAAGTAAAGTTATTAAATCAAAAGTTTTTTCAGAAAAGTTTAATTCATTAAATGACTTATAAACAGTAAAACCTCTTTTTTTACAAAAATTAATTGCAAACTCAGAAATATCTATTCCATAAACATCATAATTTTTCTCTTTCATTAAATCTAAGAAAATACCAATTCCACATCCAATGTCTAATAATTTTCCAGTTTTTGGTATATAATTTTTGATATTGTTAAAAAATATTTTAAAATAGTTTTTTCTTTGTTCATATATCTTCAAATACCAACTTTCAAAATATCTTTTATTATAAATATTTTCTAAGTTTTCTGGTAAAGGATTGAAAAAACAAATAAGGCAATTTTTACATTTATATATTCTTTTTTCATTAACTTTTAAAATTAATCTTAAGTTTACACTATTACAGACAAGGCATTTAATCATTATTCTATAAATCTATATTTTATTAATGTCCAAATTGCAATAAATCCATCTTTCAAACGAATTTTTTTACCTTCTTTTATAGACCTCGGATTATAATTTATTGGAACTTCAAATATCTTATAACCCTTTTTTCTAACTTTTGCAGTAATTTCAGGACAAAACTCAAACCCTTTACATTTCAAATTAATTGAATCTATTACTTCTTTTTTAAACATTTTATAACATGTTGGTTCATCAGTTATTTTAGCATTATAGAGTAGATTTGCCAAAAATGATAAAATTCTTCCGCCAATATAAAAAAAGAAAGATGATTTTTTATTTTTACCCAAAATTCTTGACCCAAAAACAACATTTGCCTTCTTTTCTTCTATTATTTTAAGCATCTTAAGCCAATCCATAGGCTCGTACTCTAAATCAGCATCTTGAATCACAATTATCTCGCCTTTTACATATTTTAAACCAACTCTTATTGCTGTTCCTTTACCTTCATTCTTCTCTTTAAAAATTACTTTTATATTCTCATCTTTTAATTTACTCAAAATTTCTCTTGTACCATCATTACTGCCATCATCAACTATTATAATTTCTTTTTCAACTGGAACTTTTTTGACTTTTTCAATTACTTTTAAAATTGTTAATTTTTCATTATAAACAGGAATAATCACTGATAACCTCATTTTGCCCCCTTATTAACTTACGAAGTTAACAAGTATTTGTTCATCAATCACTTACATTCTAATCAAATGTCAATTTTTTTATTTTAGCGAGTTCTCGCTGATAAGAAATTCTATCCTCTACAAATTTTTTATATTCATTTTCTTTTATTTCAATTATATCTTGAAACTCACAAATATTTTTATCCATAAGGTTTAAATATTCTTTATAAGATGAAAATTCCCAATCTTCAGGTTTTTCAACAAGATAAGCGGTTACAGGATTAAGATGGATGTATCTTGTCAAATGTAAAAGTTGTTCATCATTTTCAATGACAACAACTTTAAATCTACTTTCCCAGAGTGGTCCTTTTCTTTTTATTTTTGTATTAAAATAACGGGTATAACTATCAAGAACATTTTTCATAAATATAGATACCCCCTTTTCAGTTTCATTAAAAATTATAAGATGTATATGTGTTGGCATTAAACAGTATGCAATAATTTTAACTATCTTTTCTCCTTTATACAAATTTTCTTTTTCAATTTCAGATAATCTTCTATAATAAGAAAAACTTCTATTTCTTCTAAATTTATAAAATTCAAATGCTTCCAATATTCTTCTATAATCCATCTTATCGC
>JAMWCO010000157.1 GCA_023818785.1 Candidatus Omnitrophota bacterium | reverse complement strand
ATTTACTTACAAGGAAATCAGTTTTGGGAATTACTTCAAATTCATCCTCGGTTCTTTTTGTTTGTGAGTGAAGAAAAGAAAATTCAAAAAGGTTTGATTTTATAAAAAATTTTCCAGCAAACAAAATCGGAATCACCTTTCCTGACAAAAGAGTCTTACCTATCTGTCTTGAATAAAACACATCAAAGAAATATTGATAACCACTTAATTTAAAGAATTCAGAGCCCTCAGTAAAAAATGGACGTGTTTCAGAATAAAAAAGTGGATATTTTGTTATGTTTAACCTAAAAGGGTCAGCCTCAATATCACCAAAATCAGGGTTAAAGGTAAAAGCAAATTTTACATTTTCTTTTAATTTAAAATATATGTTTGAACCAATATCATATTTAAAATTATATTTTTCACCAAAATCTTCACCTTTATGAAATAAAAGAACGGGTTGAATTTCTGATTCAATCAATTTCACTTTATAATTTATCGTTTTAATTACCCTAAATCTTGATATAGAAAATTTTTCTTTATTGGGGTCATAAGGCACAAACCTCACTTCATAAATTCTCCCGGGTCCTAGCCTTACTATATCAATTCCCCATTTCCCCTTTTTCCCCATAATTCCTTTCCATGGAATAAATATCTCAACTTCAAAATAATTATGGAAACAAAAACTTTTACCTTCCTACAAAAGTTCCACCCAGTAATCAAATTTTTCACCACCACTTGTAAATCTTGCATCACCTTTTTCACCATTAGCTTTAATAGCAAACATATATGCATTCTCCCTGTCTAAATAAGTATCCAAGAATACCTGGATTTCATCACCTTGTAATGATTTATCAGGTTCCCTTTCTTTTGTTATGCAATGAAAACCTAAAATTAATCCTTCATTATTTTGAAAGATGTAAGCTACTAATGATTCAGGAGGACTTTGAAAAGGCACGGGTTCAGTTTGAATAAATTCCGTAATTTTTTGAGCTTCTTTATAAATATCTTCTTCTAACTTCCCATCAAGAATTATTTTAGCATTTTTAAAATATGGAACATCAATTGTATCTGAAAGATTGAAAATAAATAAAATAATAAATTTACTCATTTTAAACTCCTTTTTAATTTATGAGCAAATAAGCCAAAAATTTCTTCTCCTTCTCTTTTAAGTGGAGCAACAATTCCAATTCTTTTAATTTTATTCTTTTTTATAAACACATAACAGGGTGTCTTTTCAACTCTTGAACCAAAAAGCGAATTATTTATATCCCAGATAATTTCTTCAATTCCCAATTTATACATAAAATATTTTATCTCTTCTAAAACAGGATGGTCTGTCACAATTAAAGTATTCAAAAATTTTAATTTCTTTAAAGAATCAACTATATTTTTCATTTCCTCTAAACAAGTTAAACAATCTGTAGTTTTAAAGTATAAAATCAAATAATTTTTATTTTCAAATTCATAAACTAAAGGAGTATCACATTGAAGTTTAAGGAGGAAAATTTTTCTTGGTAAACCTGAAAACTTTTCAAATTGAGGAATGTATTCCTTTATTTCTTGAAAAAGTAATTTACTTTCTTCTTTCTTAATAGTATAAATTCTTATACAAACTCCTGAAATAAAAGCACTTATCATTAGTAATATATAAAATATTTTTTTCTTCATTCTAACTTAAAAATTAAAAGTGTATCACTTTTAACAAAAAATACTTTATTATCTTTTGCTCCAACTAATTCTCCTTGTGGTAAATAATCTTTAAGTATAAATTTATTGCTTTCGGTATCAAAAATATCCACAACATAACTAATCTCCTCATAAATTTTTGGAGGTTCTTTTTGAATTTTAAATAAATTTTTTCTTAAAATTCGCTCTTTTATCATTTTATTTAAGCTAATCCTTTTCCATGAATCAATCATTTCCTTTATAATATATGCTTCTTTACTTTCTGAAAAAGAGGAGATAACAAGATATCTATTATTTAATAAAAATAAATTAGATAGAAATACCCATTCGCTTTTTCTCACTACATTAACAATTTCCCCATTCAATTTTCTTATTTCAATTTTATCTGGAGGAATGATCAGATAAATTAATCTTTTTCCACAATTTATTGTGAAGGGCATACTGAAAAATTCATCTATTTCTCTATTTATAATTGATTTTGCAACATTCCCCAAAAAATTTCCAGTTTTTTTATGAACTTTATGAAATAAAAAAGCTTCATAATTAAGAGAATCAACCTCCTTTACTTCTTCTAAAATCCTTAAAAAAATTGTATCAGCGCAAATTCCTATATTTCCAAATAACTCACCAACTAAAAAACTGTTTATAAATTTACCCTCTTCATTAAACTGAGAAATCCTATTCAAAATAAAATCAGAGATGAAAATAATTTTATTTTCTTCATCATATTCTATATCACCTAAAAACTTCCCTTCCCCTACACCATAACCTTTCCCTTTAATTATACTATCCAAAATTTTGCCTGATGAATCTATTTTTAAAACAATACTCTCTTTCCCACTTAAAATATAAAAATTTCCTATTCTATCACATATAATTTTATTAATCTCCGGAAGAGGCGGTAAGTTTATTTTTTTAATAATTTTTAAGGTATACAAATTGAAACAAAAAAAGTTAAAAAAAGTTTCATTTTAATTTTACAAAAACAAAAGGTAGAGGGTTAATCTCATTCATCTGGTTTATAAACATTTCATTCATCTATCAAACATAGACAATCTTCATTTATATTGTTACATCGACACCCGACAGGAATTGAACCTAAGGGAAGCTTATTATATATATAACAATTTAAAAAGGCTTTCTGGTTTTTTTTTTAACGCATCTGGAATTTTGTCAAAATTAAAAACTTTTTATTTGAAAAATCAAAAAGTAAATTATATTTTTTCCTTTTTAAAAATTCTGAAAAATTAAATATAAAAATCCTATTTTTCTTTAACTGCTCTAAGGGATTTTTTAATGAATTTTTATTTGAAAAAATTACTATCTTATCATTTTCCCTTATTTCCACATCATTTAAATCTTCACTTAATAAAATTTTAACTTCACATAAGGAATTACACCTTGAAATAATTTTAAATCCTTCTTTTTTAAATTTATCTACTTTTACTTTTTCACAATTACATAAAAATTTTAAAAAATAAATTAAAATCTTTGAAAAATCTTTCCCCATTAACCTTTTTAAAGACATATACTTCCTCATATAAGAAGGGTTTTTATTCCTCCAGTTTTTAAAATATTCAGGATTTCTATTTTCCCACTCTCTCAAATAATCCTTTATTTTTTCTTTATTTTTTAAAAAATACTCCTTTCTTATTTCACTTCTTGTCTTTTTCTCTGGATTTAACTTTTTCCTTATCTCACTCCATATATCCTTTGCTTTCTAAAAGGTCTTTTTTATGCTCCCAGAAATT
>JAMWCO010000156.1 GCA_023818785.1 Candidatus Omnitrophota bacterium | reverse complement strand
AAATCCATATCACCATAATGGTCTTCTTCACCAGCAATATCTGTTAAAATAATGTATTCATTCTCCTCTTTTATCAATCCAATAGAGACACCACCAACATGTTTTTTTATAGGAACTCCAGCATCCATTAATGATAGACTTCCAGCACAGACAGTAGCCATTGATGATGAACCATTAGATTCAAGTATATTTGCTACAATTCTTATAGTATAAGGGAATTCTCTTTCTGGTGGTATGAGTGGTAATAAAGACCTTTCTGCTAAATTTCCATGACCTATTTCTCTTCTTGAAGGGGCTCTTAAAGGAGAAACTTCTCCTACAGAAAATGGAGGGAAGTTGTAGTGAACCATAAATCTTTTTAAGGTTTCTTCATAAAGCCCATCAATTATTTGTTGGTCCATACCTGTTCCTAATGTTACAGATGCTATACATTGGGTTTGTCCCCTTGTAAATAAAGATGAGCCATGTGTTCTTGGAAGTAAACCAACTTGGCATTCAATAGGTCTTATTTCTTTTAATCCCCTTCCATCAAGACGTTTTTTAGAACTTAAAATTATTCTTCTTATTTCCTTCTCAAAAATTTTTTCATATAATTTTTCAGTCTCAACCTTTTTTTCATCTTCAATTTGAGATAAAAATTTTTCTTTAATATTTTTATAAAACTCTTTTCTTTTTTGTTTTTCTGGATAATTCCAAACATTTATAAGATTTGACTTAATATATTCAGAAATAATTTTATATTGTTCTTCATTTTGGGTATCTTCCATTTTTTCTTTATAGGGATTGATAATATCTTTAAATATATCAACCATTTTTTTTATTTCAAGGGAACCAATTTCTATTGCATTTAAAAAGTCCTCTTCTGAAATTTCATTCGCATATCCTTCTAACATTATTATTGAATTTTCTGTCCCTGAAATTACTAAATTTAAGTCACACTCCGAAAATTCAGAGATTGGAGGATTAATCATAAATTTATTGTTTTTTTTAATAACTCTTATACAACCAATCGGAATAGAAAATGGGATTGAAGAAAAAAGTAACGCAGATGAAGCACCTATTACAGAAAGTATATCAGGTTCATTTTCCTGGTCAGCAGATAAAACCAATGAAATTATCTGAACTTCTTTATAAAAATTTTCTGGGAAAATAGGTCTTATTGACCTATCAATTAATCTACTGACAAGAACTTCTCTTTCAGATGGTTTCCCTTCTCTTTTAAAAAATCCACCAGGTATTTTTCCTGCTGCAGAAGTTTGTTCTCTATATTCACAAGTTAATGGGAAAAAATCAATATTTTCCTTTTCTTCCTCACTTTTAACCGCAGTAACAAGTACAATAGTATCTCCACATCTTACTAAAGAAGAAGCATCACTTTGTTTAGCAACAGCATTAATTTCAATTTCTATATTTTTTTCTCCGGAAGGGAATACAATTTTTTTCATTTTCTTAGATTTAACTCATTTATTATTTTTAAATATTTTTCAGGGTCTGTTTGTTGTAGGTATCTTAAAAGTTTTCTTCTTCTACCAATTAGTTTTAAAAAACCCCTCCTTGAATTAAAATCTTTTTTGTGTTTTTTAAAATGTTCAGTTAATGCTTCAATTCTTTTTGTAAGTATAGCAATTTGTACTTCTGGAGACCCTGTATCTTCTTGATGCCTTCCAAATTTTTCTATCAATTCTCTTTTAACTTCACTTTCAAGCATTTTCTTCCCTCCTTTACTTAATATAAAATTATACATTTTTAAAAAATCTTTGTCAATTTTAAAATTTAATGGTAAATTTATTCTAAAAAGAAGGATAAAAATGGAAATCTTTAAAAAACTGAGAGGGATGAGAGATATTTTACCTGAAGAGATAGAAAGATGGAAGAAAATTGAGAATGTATTTATTGAAGTGAGTGAATTATTTGGGTTTAAAGAAATAAGAATTCCTATATTAGAAAATAAATATTTATTTGAAAGAGGCATTGGTTCAAATACAGATGTAGTTATGAAAGAGATGTATGAATTTAAAGATAAAAAAGGAAGAGAAATTGCTTTAAGACCAGAAGCAACTGCTTCTGTAGTTAGAGCATATATTGAAAATCAAATTTATAATAAAGAAAAAATTACCAGGTTTTATTATTATGGACCAATGTTTAGATATGATAGACCTCAAAAAGGAAGATATAGACAATTTTATCAGTTTGGAATTGAAATTTTAGGTGGAAAACATCCATTTTTTGATGGAGAATCTGTTCAGATTTTAGATATAGCATTTAAAAGATTAAATATTGAAAATTTTATTTTTTTAATAAATTCCCTTGGTTGTAAAAATTGCAAAGGCAAATATATAGAAGAGATAAAAAAATATTTTTTAGCAAATATAAATGTTTTATGTGAAGAATGTAAAATAAGAACAGAAAAAAATCCATTGAGAGTTCTTGATTGTAAAAATAACTCCTGTAGAGCAATTTTAAACAAGATTCCCTCAATCCTTGATTTTTTGTGTATAGAATGTAAAGTTCATTTTGAAAATTTTGTTAATTTTTTAGAAAGGTTTGATATAAATTATAAAATAAATCCAAAACTTGTAAGAGGTCTTGATTACTATACTAAAACTGTTTTTGAAGTTGTTCCTGAAAAAGAAGATATAGCAATTGCAGGTGGTGGAAGATATGATAATCTTGTTAAAGAGATTGGAGGTCCTGATATTCCTGCTGTTGGTTTTGCAGTTGGTATTGATAGAATAGTCCCTTTAATTAAAGAAAAAGAGAATAAAAATAATGAAATAATTTATTTTATTTCTCTTGGAGAAAGAGCAAAAATAAAAGGTTTTGAGATTATGAAAAAACTTGTTGAAGAAAGGATTAAAGTTGAGATGGATTATGAAGATAGAAGTTTGAAAGAATACCTTAAAATTGCCAATAAAACTGGTAAAAGATGGTGTATAATTTTAGGAGATAATGAAATTGATAGAGGGATTATAATATTGAAAGATATGAAAGAAGGATTTCAAGAGGAAATAAAAGAGGAAGAAATGATAGAAAAAATAAAAGAGAGGATAAAATGATGAGAACGCATACATGTGGTGAGTTAAACATAAATAATGTAGGTGAAAAAGTAAGATTGTGTGGTTGGGTTCGTTCAATAAGAGACCATGGAAATTTGAAGTTTATTGACTTAAAAGATAGATATGGAGTTACCCAAATTGTTTGTTCACCAGAAGAAGCAAAAGAAGAATGGGAGAAAATAGAAAGGATAAAAAATGAATATGTTATTTGTGTTGAAGGAATTGTAGTTAAAAGGCCAGAAGGGACAATAAATAAAAAAATAAGTACTGGAGAAATTGAAGTTAAACTCTTATCTTTTGAAATACTTAACGAGTGTAAAGACCTTCCATTTGAAATAGAGAATTTGGAAAAGATTAATGAATTTTTAAGATTGAAATATAGATATCTTGATATAAGAAGAGAAAGTTTGCAAAAGAATTTAATTAA
>JAMWCO010000155.1 GCA_023818785.1 Candidatus Omnitrophota bacterium | reverse complement strand
AATTATTAAAAGAATGGGCATTAAATTGTAAAAAAGAAAATAGACCATTGTCTTTGTGGCTTTATTATACATTCCCAAAAGAAAGTGCTGATAATGGAAATTATTATTGTTTTCCTGGGTTTTTTGCCCATAGTATAGATGAGCAATTTAAACTTTTCAAAAAATATAATATTAGAGGTATATATCATTGTGGATATGGACAGGAAGTTGAAGGATATGTTACATATAAATTGATGTTAAATCCAGATGAAAATATTGATAAACTACTTAATGAATATTTCTCTGGTTTATATGGAAATGCAAAAGAAGAAATGAAAAATATATATCTTTTAATTGAAAGGACATATCTTGATGAAAAAAATCATCCTGAAGGAGTCTCTTATGCAGAAATTAGTTGGAAATATCTTGGAACAAAAGAAGTAATGGAAAAAATTAAACAACTTCTTGAAAAAGCAAAAACAAAAGCAAAAAATGAAAAAGAAATATCAAATATAAAACTTTTTGAATATGGAATATTTAAGTATATGGAAAAAGGATATAATAAATATCAGGAGGCAATTTCTACTCCATTTCTTGAAATAAAAATTCCTAAGGTTGAAGAAATAAAGGATTTAAGAAATATTGACTGGTCAAAAGCAAATAAAATAGGTCCCTGGTATATAAGAGGAAGTAAAGAACCTATTGATAGAAAGATTGAAGGAGAAATTCTTTATGATAAAACAAATATTTATTTAAAACTTATTGACTTTTGTGAAACAGAAAATCTATACGCATCTTCAACAATTTTTCCTTATGATGACTGGGAAATTTTTGTAGCAAAAAGTAGAGGGATGCCATATAGACAAATTGCTTTTAACCATAAAGGTTTAATTGTTTTACTTTCACATGGAGAAATAAATTTTAGGAAAGACGTTGAAATAAACCAGCATAATATAGAAGTTTTACCAATTATAGAAAAAGATAAATGGATAAGTATAGTTAAAATTCCATTAAAAGATATATCAATAGACGGATTTAAGCCAGAAGAAAAATTGTATATGAATATTGTAAGAGTATCATCAGGAAAAATAAATAAAACTGGAGAACTTGGAATAGAAACGCTTGTTCCATATTCAAGTGTTCATCAACTTGAACGACTTGCAGAAGTAAAATTTGATTGATTTATTTGAGAATTTTAACTGATTTGTTAACCGCGTAGGTTAACATTTTTGGGTTTAAATAGAGAAAAGGTAATTATACTAAAACAAGTTAAGAAGAGAGATTAAAGATGAAAATAAAAGCAGTTCAACTTGATTTAGCAAGGCAGAAAGAAAATATTGACTTCATTAAAAATTTTATAAATTTTATTAAAAAATATGGTTTTAATACACTTGTTTTTTATTTAGAAGGAAGAATAAAAACAAAAACTTTCCCTTATATGAAAGATGAAGAAAGTTATAAACCAGAAGAAATGAAAGAAATTGTTAATTATGCTGAAGAAAAAGAAATAGATATTATTCCTGTTGTTTCCAATTTTGACCATACAGAACAGTTTTTGCAATTTTCACAACTTAAAAAAATATCTGAATTAAGAGAAGGAATACAAGGTAGATTTTCTTCTTCTTATAGTGGAGTTTGCCCTTCTCTTGAAGAAACATATCAATTTTTTGAAAAATATTTTTCTGAAATTGCAGAAATTTTCCCATCTAAATACTTTCATGTAGGCAATGATGAAGTCTGGGATATTGGCTTTTGTTCTTTATGCAAAGAAAGAATAAAAAAAGGAGAAACACAAGCAGACATTTTTGCAAAACATATAAAGAAAACTTATGAAATTGTAAAAAAACTTAATAAAAAAATGATGATGTGGGATGATATGTTTGAACTTTATCCAGAAGCATTAAAAAAAATTCCAAAAGATATAATAATGTGCACATGGGATTACAGTTATTTTGTTGACCTTCCTCACAGCCATTTTACAAATTTTGAGAAAGAAGATGTATTTAAAAAATATGAAAAAATTGGTTTTCAATATCTTTTCTGTCCAAGAGAATTATTAATTCCAAATGTTTATAGTTTTACAGAATATGCAAAAAGATATAAACCACTCGGAGGACTTATTACAAACTGGGAAAGGTCAACAAAATTTCAGTTTAATTGTTTTCCTGTTATTGCCTTTTCAGGAAAGTTATGGAATTGTAAAGATATAAGAAAATTTGATGTTGATAAGGAGTTTTCTTTTATACTGGAAAATTTAATAGGGCAAGATAAAATAATTTTAGAAGCAGTAAAAAAGTATTATTTTTTTCCTTCAGTAAACTATTTTTTTTCAGAAAATTATATAAGAGGAGAAATTTCTCCTTTAGAAGAACAATATTTTAGAAGTATGAAACTTATATATGAAATACTTAAAGAGGAAAATACAGAAAATAAAATTTTAGATGATATAAAAATAGAATTAAAAGAACAAATTTTAAAATTTGAATTGAGAAAACAACTCTATGAAAATTTGTTTTCAAATGAAACAAAAAAGATAAAAAGTTTATTAAAAGAATTAGATAAAATAAAAAATGAAAAAATGGGAAAATGGGATGTTTATAGAAAAGGAATACCATGTAAAATAGAACTTTATTATAATTCAATTAAGGAGAAAATTTTAAAATTTTTAAAATTAAAAAATAAAAGTAATCATTTTTTATTTTTGTATCTTTTTTTACCTGATATTTATGGAGCACCGAATCTCTCTTTTTCTATTTGTGATAAAAATAAAAATTGGAAAAAAATATTTGAAAATTTAAACTTAAAACCAGTATTTCCTGAAGATGCATATTATTGTTTTATATTTCCTTTCAATTATCATAATTATATTAATTCTGTAAAAATAGAAGTTTGTGGTTATGGAGGACAAGGAATTACATATTTAAAGATAATTGATAAAAACAGAAATGAATATATTCCTGATAGTATAAAAGAAACACAAGGAATTGTAGAAAATCCAACAGAACTTTTAACTGAAAATTTAAGATGGACATATTTAGGTACAAGAGAAATAAAAATTGGGTTTAAATGGAATGAATATAGAGAAGTAAACCATAGTATAGAAGTTAATTTAGTCCCATCTTAATCCTTCATCAAGCGTATAGTTAAAGAGTATCTTGAAACTGGTGATGAACAATTACTCCTGATGAAAAAGGACTTAATTTTCAGGTTCTTGATAGCAGATGGCGCATGTTTTCTGTGAAACCCAAATAAACTAAATTTTGTGTTGTTTAAAAGATAGAATGTCGTAGTCCTATCGGTTATCATATTATTAAAAGGAGGTAGCCGATGGGAGAAATAATATATTCTGGTAAAATAAAAGAAAGGTTTGAAGTAATGAATCTATTAACTTTGGGAGTAATTACAGAAGCGCAATCAGCAGAGCAATTGTGTTTATCTTTAAGGCAAGTTCAAAGATTAAAGGAAAGATTTGTTTGTGGAGGGAAAACAATGTGGATATAAAAGGGTATATCTTATTTTAACTTTAGACGATTATTCCAGAAGGATATTATCTGGTAAATTTGTTCTTTCAGATACGTCTATAACAATATGCTGGTTT
>JAMWCO010000154.1 GCA_023818785.1 Candidatus Omnitrophota bacterium | reverse complement strand
TTCATACAGACCGTCTGTCTTGCTTTTTCCCTTGCTTTACTTAATGCTGGTAACAACATTGCTGCTAAAATAGCAATTATTGCTACCACAACAAGCAACTCTATTAAAGTGAAGCCATGTGGTTTTGAAAAGATGCTCTTTGAAAATTTTTTTCTTAACATTTTTCCCCTCCATTTTTAAAATTTAATATTTTTAAAATTTAATCTATATATAATCATCCGGCATAACCGGATGGCAAATAGGAAAATATATATAATCATCCACCATAATAACTGGTGGATGTAAAATAAAGGATTTTTATAAAAGAAGAAATTTTTTATAATAATATATCTACGAGAGAGAGAGAGAGTTCATTTTTATTTTTTCTATTTCCCATTTTATATTTATTATACCATATATTTTTATTTTTGTCAAGCGAACGAATTGCCTCATTAAAAATCTATATGAAAATATCCACCTCTAAGAAAATTTTATAAAAAGGGAGTTAAAAATTTAGATGGGTTTGTGAAGACATTTGCGGATTGGAATGAGAAAAGGGAATTGGGAAAAGAAGAGATTTCATATAGAAAAATTAATGAAGCAACAGAGTGACCTACTTCTATTCTCAAGAGCACTTGGTCTAAACAATTCACACATCTTTCCACTTACGAAATGTTATCTGTCTCTGGTAGTTTTATTAACTTATTTTCAACAATAAGAAATTCTGCTAAAACCTCTTTTTTGCCATCCTTTCTCTTAATTTTTTCATAAATTCCTGCCTTTTGGCTCTTTGCTCTGGAGTAGTCTGAGATAGCCTATTCCTTACTCTCTGTAAAATAGCATCTGGATTCCTTCCCACAAAACCTTTTCTGAAAAACCTTCTTCTATGAAATGTATAAGAGGGTTCATTAGAAGATAGAAAACTTCCCTCATAAAACTCAGAATATTCAATAAGTATTTCTCTTTTTGCTTCTGCTTGTTGTAATCTATCTATTTCTTCATCAAGAATTTTTTCTTGTCTTTCAGGTGATGACTTATAAAATTCCTCTATTTTTTTATCTAATCTTGCATAGGAAATTTTCTCAATATTTTTTTCAAATCTATATTTTAAATCCTCATGCAGTTTATCTATTAAATCCTTTATTTTTTCACTTGGTATATTTCTAAATCTACTTTCAAGAAGAACAAGTTGCTTTGAACTTAAATTTTTTGTTTTGTCACTTTTAAGCAATTCTATAATTTGGCTATCTGTAAGTTTATTAATATCAATTTTTCTATTTTTAAATTTTAATATACTCACCAAAAAATAGACAAAAAACATAATACAAAAAATTATTAAACACTTCTTCATTAGTCATCCACCTGCGCTATTGGTTCATGGGTTACATGTCCATCTAAATAAACAAAATTTCTTATTCCTTTTCCATGGAAATCTTTATAATCATACATAACCCATATTCTTGTTGAACCCATAAAAGAAAATGTTTTGCCTCTGTCTATTTTTCTTCCATTTAGTCGCTGATTATATTCATAACTTGAACCCTCTCTTTCAAAATAACCCTCTCTATCAGAAGGGCACTTAAAAACATTTTTTGATTTAACATAAGGATATAAAACTTCTGAGATTGGTGGATTATCTTTATTTATTGAAGGCAATAGTGCAGCAGAAGGGCAGTAATTATCATAATCAGAAACATACATTACAAAACCAAAATAAAGTTGCCTTAGATTATTAAGACAATATATCCTTCTTGAAAATTTTCCTGCTTTTGATAAAGAAGGCAAAATTATACCCGCTAATATAGAAATTATCGCAATTACAACAAGTAATTCAATTAATGTAAAGCCAAATTTTATTCTCATTTTTATTTAGACGGCTAAGGAGTATAAAAAGTTTAGGATTTTATAATTTTTTCATAAAGTGATTTTGCAGCAAGAATTTCTGCTTCTTTTAAACTACTACTTTTACCCTTTCCTATATTTCTTATTCCTTTTATTTTTACTTTAACCTCATATTCTCTTTTATGTGGAGGCCCTTTTATTTCTGTAATCTCATATTCAGGAATAACTCCTTTTATTTTTCTTGCATAATTTAAGATTAAATTTTTATAATCCCTTAACGGCTCAAGTTGAGTATTCAATATAAACTTTTTTATAAATTTTTCTGCATTTTTCCAGCCACCATCAAGATATATTGCACCTATTATTGCTTCAAGAAATTTATCAGTTCTATTTGGAGGCTCACCTACATATTTTGAATATTTAATAACACCTATTTTATCAGCAACTTTTTTTAAATAATTTTTATTTACATAAGCAGATTTCAAATTTGTTAAGTATTCTTCATCTTTATCTTTATATTTTTTATAAATGTAAATACCAACAATAGCATCCAAAATTAAGTCACCAATAAACTCAAGTCGTTCATAAGATTCTTTAAAGAAAAAAGAAGGATGGGTTAATGCCTCTAACAAAATCTTCTTATTTTTAAATTTATATCCGATTATTTTTTCTAATTTTTGCATATCAAAAATCCTATCAAAATTAGACAAAATAAAACAAAAGGATATAAACCATATTTTGAGTAAAATGTTTCGTAATAAAAAACTGGCAATGAGTAAAATAAAAAACCTTTTATAAATAATTCTTCACCTTTGCTTTCCAAAATCCTTTCAATTTTTCCATTTGGATTAACTATCCCTGTAACTCCAGTAAGACCAATTTGTATAAAATATCTTCCTGTTTCAATCCCTCTAAAAACATTATGATAAAAATGCTGATATGGACCAATTGATTTACCAAACCATGAATCATTTGTAATTACAATAAAAAAATCTGCACCATTTTTTAAAAAATTATCTAAAAATTGAGAAAAAACATTTTCATAACATATTAAAATTGAAAATTTAATATTTTTACATTCAAAAACCTTAAAGTCATTCCCTTTTTTTAAATAAGGTTGATATCCTGCGATTTTTAAAAATATATTTTTTATAAACTTAAATCTTTCTCCAAGTATAAATTCACCATATGGAACAAGTTTTATCTTATTATAAACATCTAATTTATTCCCTTTAATTAAGACACCTGAATTATAAATATTGTTATTAAATCCTGTAAATGAACCAAACAAAATGGAACATTTATTTTGTATTGATATCTTTTTTAACTTTTCTATTAAATCTTTTTTTTCAAATAAATTATCTTGAAAAATACCCTCTGGCAAAATTACCATATCTACTTTTTTTCCTTTTAAGTTTTGATTGAGTAATGAGATCAAAAATTTTTCATTTTCTTCTTTAGTTATCTGTGATGTAATAATATTTGGCTGTATCAAAAGAATACTCAAACTACCTTTATAAATCTTTCTTTCAGGTAATTTATAAATTAAAAATAAAAAAATGAGAAATAAAATGAAAAATAGATTTTGCAATGAAAAATTCTTTTTAATAAGTGTAAATAAAAAAAGATTAAAGGCAATTATTAAAAAAGAAACACCATAGATTCCTATAAATTTTGCAATTTTTAAAATATAAGGATTACTATATTGAGAAAGTCCAAGTAATAACCAAGGAAATCCTGTTAAAAAGTTTGAAATTATAA
>JAMWCO010000153.1 GCA_023818785.1 Candidatus Omnitrophota bacterium | reverse complement strand
GGTAGAATAATGGCAATAAGAAAACATGGAAATGCTTCTTTTGCTGATTTAGTTGATTGGACAGGTAAAATTCAACTCTATTTTAAAAAAGATATAATTGGCGAAGAAAACTATAATATTTTTAAACAGATTGATATCGGAGATATTATAGGAGTAGAAGGAGAATTATTTAAAACAAAAACAGGTGAAAAAACAATCTTTGTTAAAAATTTTAAATTTCTTTCAAAATCCTTAAGACCATTACCAGAAAAATGGCATGGATTAAAAGATATAGAAATAAGATTTAGGAAAAGATACCTTGATTTAATAATGAACGAAAATGTGAGAGAAATATTTAAAAAAAGGATAGAAATTTTAAAATATATAAGAGAATTCTTGAATAATATTGGATTTATAGAAGTAGAAACACCAATGATGCATCCAATTCCTGGTGGAGCAGAAGCAAAACCATTTATAACTTACCATAATGCTCTTGATATGGAATTATATTTAAGGATTGCACCTGAACTATATTTGAAAAGATTATTAGTCGGCAATTTTGAAAAAATATATGAAATTAATAGGTCTTTTAGGAATGAAGGGATATCAACTCTTCATAATCCAGAATTTACAATGCTTGAATTATACTCAGCATATGGTGATTATGAGGAAATGATGGAAATAACAGAAAAATTAATCTGTTATCTTGGAGAAAAAATATTAGATTCACTTGAGTTTAAATATCAAGAAGAAAAAATCAATTTATCCAGGCCATGGAAAAGGATTAAATGGAAAGATATATTTAAAGAATATACAGATATTGATAACTGGAAAGACGAAAAAAAAATAAATGAGAAAATTAAGGAATATCAAATAGAAATAGAAGAAAATACAAATATTTTTGAAAAACTGGAAACTATATTTAAAAAGAAAATACAACCTTATTTAATAAATCCAACTTTTGTAATTGGTTATCCAGTTGAAATATCCCCTCTTGCAAAAAGATTTAAAGATGACCCAGAAATGACAGAAAGATTTGAACTTTTTATAGGAGGAATTGAAATTGCAAATGCATATTCGGAATTAAATGACCCAATTGAACAATTGAAAAGATTTGAAGAGAAATTTAAGGAAAAAGAAGATAAAGAGAAAAGAATTGATTATGATTTTATTGAAGCACTTGAATATGGTATGCCACCAGCAGGGGGGCTTGGGATTGGAATAGACCGTCTTGTTATGCTTTTTACAAATTCATCTTCAATCAGAGAGGTTATATTTTTCCCTCTTTTAAAACCAAAAAATGAGTAAAAAAATTTTTAGAGCAATTTCTCTTCTTGCATTAGGAACTATAATTTCAAGAATTTTTGGATTATTTAGAGAAATTGTAAGTGCAAATTTTTTTGGAACAACAAAAATTTATGATGCTTTTTTACTTGCTTTTATGATTCCAAATTTTTTTAGAGGACTTCTTGCAGAAGGAGCATTAACTTCTTCTTTTATTCCTGTTTTTACTGAATATCTTACAAATGAGGAAAAACAAAAAGAGACAAAAAAAATACTTGATATAACTTTTACACTTTCCTTAATTTTTACTTTTTCATTATTTCTGTTCTTCTTTCTTCTAAGCAATCTTGTAATTAAATTTATAAATTATGAAAGTAAATGGTTCTATGTTTTTTTACTTTTAAAATTTACATTTCCATACCTTATTTTTATCTCACTTTCTGCTTTATATACAGGTGTTTTAAACTCCTATAAAACATTCTTTTTACCTTCAATTTCTCCAGTTGTTCTTGATTTTTTTTGGATCTTTTCTCTTTTTTTTCTTTCAGGCATTTTTGGGGAAAAACTTGAAGAAAAAATATTCTCTTTATGTATTGGTATTATTTTTGGTGGAGTAGGGCAGTTTTTAATCCTTGTTCCATCTGTAAGAAAACTTGGGTATTTTCCTAAATTAAGTTTTAATCTTTCACATCCAGCAATTAAAAAAATGAAATATCTGTTTTTACCTATGATTATTGGAGTTGCTGTTGGACCAATAAATTTACTTGTTGATTATTCTCTCGCAAATTTGCTCTCATCAGGTATGGTCTCGGGTCTTTGGTATGCTACACGACTTTATCAATTACCACTTGGAATTTTTGGAATATCTATTTCTACTGCTGTTTTACCATGGTTAAGTGAAAACTTTGCAAAAAAAGATTTCAAAGAATTTGAAAAAAATCTACACTATGCTTTTACAATCCTTTTTTTAACCTTTATACCTTCAACATTTATTTTAATATTCTTAAAAGATGAAATAGTTACATTTTTATTTAAAAGAGGACTTTTTGATATCAATTCAGTAAAATTAACTTCTTATCCTCTATTTTTTTATTCCTTAGGCATTATCTTTTATGGTGGTATTTCTATAATGACAAGATGTTTTTATGCTTTTAATGATACAAAAACTCCAGTTAAAATAGGGATTTTAAGTATAATTACAAACTTTGTTCTGGATATAATTTTGATGAAATTCCTTGCCCATGGAGGAATAGCACTTTCAACTTCTCTTGTTGGAATCATAAATTTTGCTCTTTTATATCATTTTTTTGAAAAAAAATATTTGAAATTTCATTATAAAAAAATTTTAAAAAATTTTCTTATAACTTTTTTATCTTTTATCCCTTCAATTTTATTTATGATGTTTTCAAAAAAAATTTTTCTTATTTATAAAATCCCTCTTTTTACTTTTTTACTCACTTCTATTGGTGTTGGTCTTCTTATATATTTCTTTTTAATAAAATTTTCTTTAAAATTTTTAATTGAAGTAGATTAAAAAATAAAAAAATAGTAAAATATTAAGGAAATGATATCTATGTTTATTTTTTTGGTATTTTTATTTTTTTCTGTTATTATTCATGAAGTTTGCCATGGATATGCTGCTTTAAAAAGCGGAGACCCAACTGCAAAATATATGGGACGCCTTACTCTAAACCCACTTCCACATATTGAACCTATAGGAACACTTCTATTACCTATAATTCTCATTCTATTTCGTTCGCCAATCTTAATAGGAATTGCAAAACCAGTCCCTATAAATCCTTTATATTTTAGGAATTATAAAAAAGGTATGATAGCAATTGGAATTTCAGGGCCTTTAAGTAATATACTGCTTGGTATTTTCTTTGCCTTTTTATATAAATTTTTTCCATCTTATATTTTAAGTGAATATTTAAAAGTAGGAAGTTTCATAAATTTTATACTTGCTTTTTTCAATTTAATACCTATTCCACCACTTGATGGTTCAAGAGTTATTTCTGTTTTTTTACCTTATAATTTAAAAATTAAATATGATGCTATAGAAAGATATGGAATATTTATAGTAATTTTTATGGCTATGATAGGTCTTTTAAATTGGCTTTCTCCTTTAAGTCAAACTTTGGTAAATTTCTTTATTAATCTTTAAAATCTTTCTTTAATTTCGGTATAATTTTAAAAATAAAGGAGGCTTCTATGAATAATAAATTTAATACTATAGTTATGTTTTTTTCACAAATTGGATGGCAATCACTTGGGAAAATTTCAAATCCTATGACAGGTAAAATTGAAAAAAATCTTCAAATGGCA
>JAMWCO010000152.1 GCA_023818785.1 Candidatus Omnitrophota bacterium | reverse complement strand
ATTTTTATCTCTGTCATCAAATGTTTATTTATTATAGTTTTTATCAAGTCAATCTCTTGGTCAGTAAATTGCCTACCACGAAATATTTTAGTTTCCATGTATATAACATATCATAAAATCATAAAAATAAAAGGAACGTAAGGGGGTAGGTAAAAACGAAGATAAAATAAGATAAATAGAGAGAAGAAAAAAATAGACCATTCAGTTAACAAAAAAGTAGGTAGATGTCAACATATTTATTCAACAAACCAAAATAAAATTGACTTGACAAAAATAAAAATATAGGGTATAATAAAATTGACTTGACAAAAATAAAAATATAAGGTATAAAAATATAAAAAGTGATTAAAAAAGAAAGGAGGTGAAAAAAATGAAAAAGAAAGGTTTTACATTAATAGAGTTGCTGGTGGTAATTGCTATCATTGCGATTCTTGCAGCGATGTTACTACCAGCACTTGCAAGAGCAAGAGAACAAGCAAGAAGAGGTGTATGTATTTCTAATTTAAAACAGATTGGTCTTGGAATTCATATGTATGCACAGGACTTTGATGAAAACTTCCCAATGTATGATTTTAATGGTGGTGGACAAATTTCTGAGTGTGGAGCAGGTCAATCACTCTCTTTGTTAATACCAAAATATGTAAAAGATACAGGAGTATTTGTATGTCCATCTTCTGCTGATACAAAAGCACCCTGGTGGATTGACCTTGAAAGAGGAGTAATTGGAGGGACACCACCATCTGGTGCAACTGCGACTGCAAATTATTTACCTTTATATTGGTCTACAAGTGCAACTGATGCTCCATCAAGTACTTTATCCTATGCTTATGCACCAGGACTTCATGAACAGAGCAAAGATGAAAGTGTTGTATGTGCAGATAAATTATTACAATTTGGAACTGCTGGAGTTGCACCTTATTATGGATGGTGGACTACTACTCCTTATGTTCAAACAAGTGATATTCATGGTTCAGATGGGATTAATGTTTTATATGTAAGTGGAAATGTATCATGGGTTGCCTCATATAAGAGTGGTTCTTATCTTTGGCTTCCAAGAGAAAAACTTGGTTCAGACCAGTTAACTTCTAATGCATCTGAGGCAATAATAAGAAATCCAGGTGGTATGACAGGAGCATTAGTGTCTTATTGATATTTTGAAAATTTGTTGATATAATATTTTAAGAAAGGAGGTGAAAAAATGAAAAAGAAAGGGTTTACATTAATAGAGTTGCTGGTGGTAATTGCTATCATTGCGATTCTTGCAGCGATGTTACTACCAGCATTAGCAAGAGCAAGAGAACAAGCAAGAAGAAGTGTATGTATTTCTAATTTAAAACAGATTGGTCTTGCTTTAAGAATGTATAGCCAGGACTATAGAGAATATTTCCCATGGACAAGTAGAACTGCAGAGCAGACAGTTCCTGGTGCTCTTGGCTTATTATATCCTAACTATATCTCTGCTCAGAAAACATTTGTATGTCCATCTGATATAGCACATGCAACAGTATCATTGGCAACTCATGAAAGTGCAATGGGTATAAGTAACATACTTGTAGATACTAATGGTGATACTGATGGACAGGGTTGCTCATATGCTTATGCTTTAATGTGTCATGAAAATATGGACATAGATACAGTTTTAGTAGCAGATAAAGCAATTCCAGGTGATGCTACTGGGACTTCTTATGGTTCTTGGTGGAGTTATGCTGCTTTAAGGACAGGAGCAAGTTCTAAGCCAAATTCAAATAATCCAGCAATCCCAGTTTCACTTCTTAACCATAAGAATGATGGAGTTAATGCCTGCTATATAGATGGGCATGTAAAATGGATTCCTGTTGGTAAAGCAACAAGGACAGAGATGTTCCCGAATGTTGACAATGATGCTGATAGTATAGGAAAGGTCAGGAATCCATACTAATTATTGAAAAATACCCTCCACCATTTTGGTGGAGGGTTCTTTTTTTATTTACATTAATATTTAAAAAAGGTAAAATTTTATTATGATAGATACACTTAAAATTTATGATGAATTAAAAAATTTTTTTGGAGAAGAGGGAGCAAAGAAATTATCTGAATTACTTGGTAATATATATAATGAAGTAATAAATAGTGTTACAAAACAAGAGTTTAGCGAATTGAAAAATTTGGTTGGTGAACTTATTCAGGCACAAGAAAAGACACAAGAAAGGGTAGAAGAATTAGCACAGGCACAGAAGAAATCAGAGGAGAGATTGACCAGGTTAGAGGAGGTAGTAGAAGAATTAGCACAGGCACAGAAGAATACAGAACAGGAGATAAGAAAATTGACAATATCATTAACAGAAACAAGGAAAATGGTTGGTGGTTTATCTGACACAGTTGGTTATGGACTTGAAGATAGAGCAATAAAAGCACTTCCTGATATTTTAAAGAATAATTACAAAATAGAGATTTCAAAGCCACTTTTAAGAAAAATATTAAAGTCAAATGGTATGAGATTTGAGTTAAATATATTTGGTGTAGGCAAAAAAGGTGGGAAAGAAATTTATATAATTGGCGAAGCAGAATCAAAACTTTCAAAATCACATATAGATAGGTTTATTAAAAAGGTATCTTTTCTTGAAGAAAATAAAATAATTTCAAAAAATAAGTTTTTACTAATGGTTTCATATATGATAGAACCAGAAATAGAAGATTATGCTAAGAGAAAAGGGATTGAAATAATTTGGTCCTATCAGTTATAATTTTTTTCAATTATTTTTAAGTTTATTCTTGCTGGTTTAAATGAAGGGTCTATCTTTAATATATCTTTTAATATTTTAATCGCTTTTTCTTTTTCTCCTATTTCATTTAAAGATATTGCATAATCATTTAAAATTTTTATATCATTTGGTTCAATTTTTAAAAGTTTCTCAAAATAAGGAATACTTTCTTTATATTTTCTAAGTAATTGATATAATTTAGCAATATTTAAAATAATTTCTTTATTTCTTGGATTTATCTTATAAGCATTAAGGAAATAAAAAAGAGAAAGATTTAAATTGCCTTTTTTAAAATAAATATTTCCAAGATAAAAATATGAAATTTCATCTTCTGGATTTAACTTAATTGATTGGTTAAACAAAAATTCGCTCATAATATAATCTTTATTTTCATAGTAAATTTTCCCACCAAATAGATATGCTGGTTGATAATATTTATTTGATTGAATTGCTTTTTTTATCAGTTCTAAGGAAGTTTTTTTATCTCCATTTTTATAATAAATTATTGCAATATCAGTTAATGCAGAAGAATTTGATGGGTCTAATTCTAACAATTTTTTATAATATTTTTCTGCTTCATTATAATTTCCAATGACAAAATAAGATTTAGCAATTCCAAGTATTGCCTTTTTTTCATCAGGATAAAGTATATATAATTTTTTAAAATAATATAATGCATTATCATATTTTTTGTTAAAAGCAAAAGAAACAGCATAATTATTTATTAATATTTTTGAATAGGGAAAATATTTAAGAGATTTTTCGTAAAATCTTATAGGGTCTTTCCAATCATAATTTCTTAAAATTGTTCTTATTCCATATAGAGAGAAAATAAAGATTATTAAGAATAGTTTAAATTTTTCTTTTTTTATCATTTCAAGAAGAATA